>CBDUPD010000403.1:0-3217 GCA_965368985.1 uncultured Spongiibacteraceae bacterium
ATGTATTACACCCACATCACCGCACCAGTATATTAACTTGTCTATAAGAACCAGAGCAGCGCTTGGCTTCTCTTTATCGTCTACTGTGCGCCTTTTAAGAGGGAATACGGCCAAGGTTACAGGTAACAGGGTTAAAGTGTAGAGCAGGGCCATGACAACGCCAATAGCGCCAAATATACCCATGGTGCGGGTTGGTTCCATATCTGAGGCCAAAAATGATAACAGGCTTGCTGCTGTGGTGACGGTAGTCATTAATACCGCGATAGATGTTTGTTTCATTGAAAGAACAATCGCTTCATGTTTTTCCATGCCATGATCATAGTGTTTATAAAAAATACTCAAAATATGAATAGCGTCGGCAATGCCAACAGCCAGAATAAAGGTGGGAATAATCTGGGTATTACCATTGTAGGCATAGCCCAGTGTAGGCCATAGTGCCAGTGTCATGGCCAGTGACAGAAAGACAACCAATAGTGGAAGTGCCACACCAGATATACGTCGAAACAGTATTGCCAGTAATACGATAATAATACCAAACCCCAATAGTGTTGCCCTGCCTGATGAGGCTTCCATATCTTTGGCAAGTTTATAATTCATGGGTGGGCCGCCAGCGACATGAATAAAAAAGTCATCGGCTGTGTATTTGTCTTGTAACTCAAATATGCGCTGTGAAAACTCTTCATCTTCATCGGGCTGTAGATATTTTGGTTTGGTGTTTACATCGATCTTTTCATTTTGTTCGCTGTCTTCACCTTCTTCAAATTCGAGGTCGGCATCATCAAAGCCTGCTAACTCATCGTTATCTGCATCGCCATGAGTGAAAACGGATGGATCAAGCAGCAAGCTGGTATACTTGCCATCTTTTGAAACAATAGCACCTACGTAGTTTGGATTGCTTAAAACAAGCTCACGAAAAGCCGCAATTTCTTCTTCGGTTTCTGGCCATATCTCATTCAGATCATTAACAACAAGTGTGTCTTTTTCTCCTCGGGTGTGACGCGCATTATATAAACTGGTGATTTTATCAAGATAGGGCACTTCTTCTTCAATGACAGTATGTAACTCTTTAAGACGTTGCAGGTTTTCAGCCGTGAATACACCACTTTCTGTTTCGATGGTAATGATTACCCCGGGGGCATAGTTAAACGTATTTCTGAATTCGTTGTATTCCACCATCGACGGGTCGTCATGAGGCAGGAAGGATTCTATGGATACATCAACCCAGCCATTTTTTATTTGCGGGATAACAGCAGCAGTGATGATCAGGGTGAAAAATAATACTGTCCACCGATGACGAACAACCATCTCGCTCCAGTGTTCAAAGAGATATTCTATCGTTTGTCTGATTTTCATTTTTATTATTCTTTTATAAGTGCAGCAACAAGATATCTCATAGGTGATTGATAAATCAATGAATAATAGGGTATTGGGAATGACCGTTTTTTAACATAGCTTGCAGGGTATGGGTTAAAAGCCTTTTAGCCAGATTTTCCCAGCGATTTTTTCAATAAGTTATCGAGTTATTGAACGTAAGCCTTTTAATAATCTCTAGAGCTTGTTTTTTAAACATATTTTTATTTCTATAAAGCACTGATTTATTGAGTATATTTTTATATATGAGTTGATTCTGTGCTTTTTTGACTAGAAACAAGAGTGTCAGCTGTTGACTAATGTCATCGGCTGACATTAAAATGCGCCGCATCAAATGACTATGGGAGTGCGCGCAATGATAGATTCAACATTTACCTTGCCTTGTGGGGCAGTTTTAACCAACCGTTTAGCAAAAGCTGCTATGAGTGAAGAGATGGCTACCCTGAATGGTGTGCCAACTGCAGAACTTGAGGTGCTTTACCGAGCCTGGTCGTTAGGCGGAACCGGCCTGTTGATTACCGGCAATATCATGATTGATCCTACGGCGATGGAAAACCCGCGTAATGTGGTATTGCAGTCTGATACGCCATTGGAGCCTTTTAAACGCTGGGCAGAGGCGGGGTGTGTTAATGGTAATCAACTGTGGGCGCAACTTAATCATACCGGGCGGCAAACGCTGCGGTTGATTAATGCTGAGCCAGTAGCGCCTTCAGAAGGCAAGGCAGTAAAGCAGTTTCGTTTATTTGGTGAGCCACGTGCTCTTGCTGACACTGAGATTGAGGTGATTATTAAGCGGTTTGCCGAATCGGCACTGCGTGCCAAAGAGGCAGGTTTTACCGGTGTGCAGATTCATGCAGCACATGGATATTTGATTAGCCAGTTTCTAACACCTCTTGTTAACAAACGTACTGACAAGTGGGGAGGATCTTTGGAAAATCGTTCACGACTATTGCGTGAGGTGATTATTGCTGTACGCCAGGCAGTGGGTGATGATTTCCCGATCGGGGTTAAGCTTAATTCTGCAGATTTTCAGCGGGGTGGTTTTGATGAGTATGATAGTGAGCTGGTTATTTTGATGTTGCAGCACCTCAAAGTTGACCTTATCGAGTTGTCTGGTGGTAATTATGAGTCACCTGCCATGTTTGATATAAGTGACAGCTCGCGTACTCGTGAGGCTTATTTTATTGAGTATGCAAAGCGTATTCGTAAATCAACCTCAGTACCTATTATGGTAACGGGTGGCTTTCGTTCTTTAGCTGCCATGCAGTCTGCTCTTGAAGATAATGCCCTTGATGTTATAGGAATAGGCAGACCTTTGGCGCTTGAGCCTGATCTTGCCAACAAGCTTTTTTCTGGCGAGTCTCAAGGTTCAACCAGTACACCTAAAAGCTTTGGTTTGAAGCAACTCGATTATTTTGCTGAAGGCGGTTATTATTTGGCACAAATGAGTCTTATCTCCAGAGGTAAAAAACCCAATCCTGAATTTGGGCCGTGGAGAGCCGCAGTGTCTTTTATCTGGCAACAGTATCTAGATAGAAGACAGTATCAGCGGGTGATGCACTCTCATGAAGGCAATATGGCATCATGAGAGGTGGCTTCATGAAAAACAGGCTTTTAACTGATAGCCCAATGAGTGCAAGGCTAATGAATGGTAGTTTGTATTACCCTTCATGGATAACTGCCATTGGTGTTACGCCCATCAGCCCATTTATGTATAGAGAGCCAGATTTGTCGACCAATCGCCGAGAAAGAAAAAAGCAACAAACCCGTCAACAGTTGATTGATGCAGCGCTTACGTTATTCGCAGAAAAAGGTTTTGATGCTACGACCACTGTTGATATAGCTG
>CBDUPD010000404.1:0-3213 GCA_965368985.1 uncultured Spongiibacteraceae bacterium
AGCAATTTCGATGACCTTGCGACCAGTTAGGGGCATTTTTTGAACCTCTTTGAACACGAGTGAAAAAAGGAACAGCTTATCAGGTTTTATTTATAAGGTAGAAGCAAGGCGGTAGCGAATGTACCGCCTCTGGATATTTAGCCGCCTTTAAACAGCTTTTTGAACCATGCAACTATTGCAGCCCAGAGAATTGCCAGAACATTAATTGAGTCTTCTTTATCTTCCAGTTTTGGCGCAGGTGCTGCCTGTGGTTTTGTTTCCGGTGCTGTTTCACCCGCTTCTGTGGTTGTGGTCTCTGTCGGCGCAGCAGTCGCTGTATCACCAGGCACTTCAAGCAAGGATTTTACATTCTTGATAAATTTACCAATGATCTGTGCTGAAACACCATCAATCATACCGCGACCTAATTGGACGATACGGCCAGTCAGGTCAACGCAAGATTCACAATCAACTTTGGTATTGCCATCATCAAGTGCTATCAATTTTGAAGTAATAGTACCGGTTACCGTGCCGCCGCCTTTTTCTTTTGCTTCAGCCAGCATAACCACTGTGCGAGTTTCAACATCGGCAGTTGTGTAAGTGATAGTGCCTGAGTATTTTGCAGTAATAGCGCCTATTTTCAGTTTTACTGAACCAACGAAGCTTTTATCATCAATCTTCTCGGTAAGCGATCCGCCGGGCATGCAGTCAACTACATTTTCGGGGGTCATTAAAAATTCCCAAACTTTATCAATGGGAGCTGCTACTTCAAACGATTCCTGGAGTTCAATTGCCATGGGAAGTTCCTGCTTTACTAGTCTTGAATTGCGCGCATTCTACTCTTTTTTTATTAGGTTGTCTGCCCTGATCGTCAAGGAGAATACGGTGCTTTAATCACAAGCCGTAATTTCGAATACAGAGGCATCTTAAATAGTGTTAATATGCAGTAAAACAATAAGATGAATACCATGCAGGCAAGCCCCATCACGTTACAACTTTCAAGGATTTCTGAACCTGCCCGTTGGGCAATAAGCCTGTATTTATTTTTGGTATGCGCCGAGTTTATTGCCATTGCATTGGTTAATGATGGCATATTCATGTTTACGCTTGATGACCCCTATATTCACCTGGCATTGGCAGAGAATATCTTGCAGGGGCATTACGGTGTAAACACGCAGGAATATTCAGCACCCTCCTCATCGATATTATGGCCATTGATTATTGCTCCTTTCACGCTGTTTCCCGGAGCACAGTTTGTCGTGTTGTTATTCAATATTCTATTGGGTGGCTTGAGCCTGATGGTGGCGGCGCAGGTTTTGCAGCAAATCATGCATGAGAAGCCAGAATTGGCATTGAACAATAAAACACAGTTTTTTTTGCTGACAGCCTTTATTCTGATCGCCAATCTGGTTGGGCTGGTTTATACCGGAATGGAGCATAGTCTTCAGGTTCTGGTTGCTGTGATCATTGCCTGGGGTTTGATCGAGAGATTACAAACCCATAACACTCCCATACTGCTTTGGTTGGTTATCATATTGGCGCCATTGGTGAGGTATGAGTGTCTGGCTATATCAGGTGCGGCATTATTGTTTCTGTTTTGTACAAAAGAGTATTTGAAAAGCGTTCTTTGTGGTGTATTGATTGTAGTGCTGCTGGTATGTTTTTCCCTGTTCTTGCTGGGTATTGATTTGAATTATTTGCCCGACTCGGTTTTGGCAAAGTCAGATGTAGCTGTGTCAGGCATTGAAAAACTGATTGTTAATATTACCCAAAACTTCAGGCCGCCCAATACGATAAAAACCTTTGTGGTGTTATTGCTGGCAATTTTTTTATTAACCAGTGCGTGGTCGACATCACATGGAAAGAATCAGCAGTTATTGAGTTTTGTTGCAGGTTTGGCGCTAATTGTACATTTGCTTGCAGGCCGGGTTGGCTGGTATTTCCGCTATGAGATTTATGTGTGGTCAATGGCCATGCTGGTATTGGCCTATGTGTATTTTACATCGTTAAGACCCTTTAAAAGACGGCGCGAAAGGTTATTGATTAATGGTCTGTTGAGTGTGTTTATTTCGGTCTCGGCTATTGAGAGTATTGGCGCATTGGTAACTACACCTCTGGCTGCCAGTAATATCTATCATCAACAATACCAGATGCACCGATTGATTACCGAGTATTACAAAAAGCCCGTAGCTGTAAATGACCTTGGCTGGACAACCTATAAAAACAGCGTATATGTGTTAGATCTGTGGGGGTTGGGATCAAGTGAGGCCAGGGTTTTAAGAAAAACCAGTAATGATTCTCGCTGGATGGATGATCTGGTCGTTAAATCAGATATTGAAATGATAATGGTTTATAACAATAAAGTGTGGTTTCCCACAGTGCCTGATAACTGGATTAAAATTGCCGAGCTTGGTGTAACCGGGCCAAAAATAACATCGTGGTTTGCGGTAAGTATTTTTGCCCGTTCAAAATCGTCGGTTCAGGAAATTAGCCAAGTGCTTAATGCGTTTTCAAATACCTTGCCTGAAGGTACAGAGCTAACGATGGTTTATCAGTAGCTGATTCAACAGCTTGCGCTTCAAACAAACCTGGATGCAGCGCCTCAAGCGAGTTTTCAATATCGATCTGGAACTCTGCGAGCACTTTGGCAAGCGCGGTGAAGTAAAGGTGATTGCCTGCATTGAAGACCCGCGAGTGATTGGGAAGATCCTGTCACATCTCAGGGAAAAGAGAGAATACAGCAGCAGCTCGCAGATGAATCTATTCCCTGAAGATCGTGGTCCGCCTGATCTCTTTTCAAGTGCTCAGGGATTTGAGTAGCAACCGATTTTTGACCGATTTCCATGGAAGGACTGTGCAAGCAGGGATGGCGCTCGCCTTGCGGGATGGCGCTCGCCTTGCTGTCAGGAATAAGCAACAAATACGACGATGAGTCGATCTTTTTAGGGAAAAACAGCAGTTTTGAGAGCGAAACAGTGACTGAATTGAGGTGTTTTTCAGGTTGTTAACAGGTAGAGGCTGGCTGGCGTTTTCAGAATAGGCGGTTTATGCTTCTTATACCCAAAAAAGTAGCCTCAATGAAAGAGCCTGTTGCTGCCAGTATCTATAGGCGTGAATAGCTAATTTCAGTTATTGAAACCAGTTCATCTTTATTAACCTTATGTAAGTTGCTGATATTGGTTAATAATATTAGAATCTCTGCTCTTAGTAAGGGATTTAGGGAATGATCACATC
>CBDUPD010000405.1:0-3213 GCA_965368985.1 uncultured Spongiibacteraceae bacterium
CTCAAATTTTGGGGCTGCAAGTTGCCGGGGTTGATATGCTTGAGGGTAAAACAGGGCCGCAGATCATGGAGGTTAACTCATCCCCAGGTCTTGAAGGTATAGAAACTTGCACCGGGTTAGATGTAGCTGGTGCTGTCATTGAATATATAGCGGCTCAAGTTGACTTCCCTGAGATTGATGTGCGTCAGCGTCTCACTGTTAGTAAGGGATATGGTGTGGGTGAAATTTATGTGCCTGAGGGGTCTAAGTTTGTAGGTATAAGTATCACCGATACCCAACTCAGAGAGCAGGATATCAATGTACTTACGCTTTACCGCGGTGCCAAAGTTATCCCTAATCCGAAACCATCCAGAGTGCTTGAGGCCAATGATAAATTACTTTGTTTTGGTAAAATGGAGTCGATGCGAGGAATGGTTCCTGCTAAAACGCAGCGAAGACGTCAACCAAAAGTGGCAGAGTTACCTCATGATGTACTCGAAGAGCATATGGCCGAAGATTTTAAAGATGAGGTCGATAAGTAATTCATCGGCTGTTATTAATCACAGGTGCAGCTATAATTTGTTATTGGTACTCAACGTTAACAGCTAAATCTGGTCTGGCGAGTCGGAAAACTTTGTTTGGTTGATATTAGTTGGAACCCCCTCACTTTACTTACAGTGAGAGTTAATTGATATTTAAGCTCGAAAAGGCTTTTTTGTGGGGATAGTTAATGAGTCAAATAACAGATCTCGAACATCAACTCATAAAGACCTATGATCAGTTCAGTGCTCAGTTAATTGAGCACGTACCCTCAATAATGGGTGCTTTGGTGCTTCTCGTTGTTGGTTGGCTAGTGGCGAGTTTGATACAAAAGCTTGCTTATAAACTCATGATAATTGTTGATCAATACGTTGTTCAACGATTTGCAGGTGTTGTATCCAATCAGCGTTCGGTTAAGCAGGCTTCTTTAAAAACAGTCAGTAAGGTTCTCTTCTGGCTGGTATTTTTGTTCTTTTTTGCAGCTGCCAGTAATGTTCTTGGCTGGGTATTTATTTCAGAATGGATGAATCAACTTTTTGCCTATGTGCCAAAAGCGACTTCAGCACTGCTTGTTATTTTTGTGGGTATTGTTATTGCCAATATCGTGCGCAATACCCTTCAACAATCCCTTGAAGGGCCTAATCGTGCTTTAATAATAAAAGCTGTTTACGGAATAGTTGTTTTTGTTGCTGCTATAGTGGCTATTGAGCAGCTTGGTATTAATATTCAGTTCGTTACTACCCTCATTACTGTATTCCTTGCATTGTTATTGGCAGGTCTGGTATTGGGTTTTAGTTTTGGTGCAAAAGATACGGCTGCTAACATAATCGCCATTCCCTATATTACCAGGCAGTATAAAGTTGGTGATAGTATTCAGATTGCAGGGGTCGAGGGGGTGTTAATTGATTTTACCCAGACGTCGGTTATCATCGAAAATGAAAGTGGTAAAGTCATTATTCCTGCACGGATGTTTCAGGTTGAGGTAAGCGTACAGCAACATTCCAGTAATCAGGAGTAGGAGGTGGCTATGGACCGATTGTTAAAGCTGGCAACAGGTTTAATACGGCGTTATCCACAACGTGCCGTCACTATACTGCAGCAACAGCCAATTCCAGAAGTTGTAGAGTTACTGGATACTCTTCCAGCTTCGTTCTCTCTCCAGTTATTATCGATCAGCCCTTATTCTTTTGCAGCAGCTATTATTGATGCAATGGAGGAAGAGCAGGCTATTGATTTATTGGGCGCGATGCAGGGGCAAACAGTGGCAAATATCTTGCGTTTGGTTAAATCCAATCGTCAGAACATTGTCGCCCGACTACCTTTTTTATTGCGAGCATCAGTTAAGTTGTTACTTAAATTTGATGAGTCAACAATTGGTGCATGGATGTCAATCAGGTTTGTATCGGTTCCATCGGATATTACCGTTGAAGAGGCCATGAATATCTTGCTCAGTCAGAATAGTGGGGTCGCCGAAAGTAGTCTTTATGCTATAGATAGCAGTTCACGATTAATAGGCCGTGTTCATTTTATGACACTGATGGGCTGTGATAAAAAACAGTTAGTTAGCAGTATAGTGATTCCTTGTCATTCATTGCCTGCATCCATGTCTGTTGCGCATGCAATAGAGAGTGGTGCCTGGGAGTTGCAGGATGAATGTCCTGTGCTTGACCATAAAAAGAATTTGATTGGGGTTATAACGCATTCCATGTTACGCCAAACTCTGCGTAACTCTACGTCAGGCTCCTCGTCTTTTGATGATGAGGCCAATGTAGACATACTCTTTATTTTTAATGTCTATATTTCATCGCTTATTGGACTGCTTGCACCTCTGAACAAGATAAGCCTGTCTTCCAAAGAAAAGGAGTGATGATGTCCTCCATAGAGACTAACTCGACGACTTATCGCTTAAGCGAAGCATTTATGCTGGAGTTTCCAAGAGAAGCTGCGCGTGAGTTCGAAAGTATCCCGGCCTCTGAAGCAGCTGAAATTATTGTAGGCTTTCCACTTTCTGTTATAAAAGCCTTTTGGGCACATTTAACGTTAGTGGCTGCAGAATTGATTCTTCTCCAGTTGCCCGATGATATAGCGGTAGCCCTGTTGATGGCCATTGATGCAGGGCAAAGTGCTTCGATACTTAATCGCTTAGGCGGGGTAAAACAGAATGCATTGCTCGAACAGATCGATCCATCAATAGCTGTTACCTTACGGGAGCTTATGTCTTATCCCGTTAATTCAGTAGGAAACTTGATGGATTGCAGTGTGCTCTCTTTCCATGAAAATACACCTGTGGCAGAAGTGCTCCTAACACTCAAGCGTGAGCGAGTGCGTGATGTAAACGTGGTTTATCTGGTTGATGATAATCTGGTACTCAAGGGTGAAGTAGAGATTCATCGACTCATTACAGCAGAAGATATGCAGCCAATATCAGAGCTTGGCAGGCCTTGTAGAGCGTATATGTTTGCTTTATCGACAAAGGATGAGGCTCTGGAGATGATAGAAAAGCATCGTATAGATGCTGTGCCTGTTATTGATAACCAGGGGCGTATTATTGGCGTTCTGCGCAGTATTAATCTTATCGATGCATTAAAAGAAGATCTAACCTCGAATATGCAATCAATGGTGGGTGTCAGCAAAGAAGAAAATGCAATGTCGAGTAGTTGGTTTGCTGTGAAAAAGCGCTTGCCGTGGATTGAG
>CBDUPD010000406.1:0-3203 GCA_965368985.1 uncultured Spongiibacteraceae bacterium
TGAAGTTTTTGCTGGACGCCATGCAACCTCAGGGAGTACGGCGCATTCGCAAACTGGAAGATGGCGACGAAATTGATACTAATGCTGCCATTCATGCAATGATCGATATCCGTATGGGCCTGCAGCCCGATCCACGCATTATGATGCGCTCTGTCAGGAAGGTTCGTGATATCTCAGTGCTGGTATTGCTTGATTTGTCCGAATCAACCAATGATAAAGTCGCCGGCCAGAAATTTACAGTGCTCGATTTAACCCGTGAAGCCACTGTTTTATTGGCGAATGCGATTGATAAAATTGGCGACCCTTTTGCCATTCACGGTTTCTGTTCGGATGGCCGGCATGATGTGGAATATTATCGCTACAAGGACTTTGAGCAACCCTATACCGAAATACCCAAAGGACGGCTAGCTGGCATGACCGGGCAGCTTTCCACCCGCATGGGCGCAGCCATCCGCCATGCCAGTCATTACCTGAAACTGCAGAAATCTTCCAAAAAACTTTTATTGGTCATTACCGACGGCGAACCGGCGGATGTCGATGTCCGCGACCCACAATATCTGCGTCATGATACGAAAAAAGCGGTAGAAGAAGCGACACGCAGCGGCGTTGTTACCTACTGCATGAGCCTTGACCCACGTGCTGATCAGTATGTCTCACGTATTTTTGGTGCTCGCAACTACATGGTCGTTGACCATGTGGAGCGATTGCCTGAAAAATTACCGGCCCTCTACGCAGGACTGACGCGATAACCCGGGCACTGCGCTCAAAATTGAGCCAGCCAAATGATAAAGGCTTAAACTTCCGCGCGGCGTAATTTTATCCGGACAAAACACATAGCCGGTTTTAAGAAAGTATTATCAATTACCCAACGTGACTCGCAAAACGTTAAACCACGTTACCTTGTTCAATAGAAAGAATATTTGATAGTTTAAAAAAATAGAGAGAAAGAGATATGGTTAAAACTTATCTCTTTCTCTTCTGTATGAATCATCATGTCAGTCTTTGCTCAGAATTGATTATTTAACGCTATAGCAATATGAATATGATGATAAGGGATTATTATTTCTATTAGGTGCTACAAAATTAATGTCCAGGTTTACTCGTACCGCCATATGGACGTGGATCTGCACCTTCTGCAAGGCAATTACCATTGCCATCAATACCGAATTCACAATCCTCAATAACCATATCAGGATCACCCATATCAGCACTTCCGCAACCAGTTAAAAACAATACCAAGAGCGCCGCAGCAAAAACTGAAGATTTCATCATTTTCCTTTACCAATAAAATTAAAAAATATCATTACTGAAGTTTCGCGCTTCGATTGCGTGGATATATTTCGCATACTCTATCTCATTGAAAAACGGCATATTCATCATTAAGGTAATTCCTGCGTACAGAAGTCAATTTATAAGTGGATACTATTAATAATGAAAAACAAACCCACACAATATTAACCTCAACTTATAGCCACTGCCTATCTTGACAACCTTAAGATAGTGAAACTTCAACGCCATTATATAACGGAATAAATCATACACTCAAGGTTAGCTCAGCTTAATCCAATATAACACGTGCGTAAATATATTGCGCACAGGATATAACTGACTCATTTTTTATGAGTCTCAATGCTATCAAGTAAGACAGCCAATTTCTTCCCAGGATCTTTTTTCTTAGAGCTGCTTGGCTTCTTCTGCACACTTATCTGCTATAGTGACTAAACTTGAAGCACCGACTTTATTTCCCTTCGATAAATAACCCGCATCGACAGATAACAACCTATTCGCATCTTCAGTAATCACTCTTTCCGGCATATCCTTTACGATATGAATCATCACAGTCTGCCGGAAAATTCCATCCATAACGGCGCGCGCCATTAAACATCTTTCATTTGCTCGATTCGTGATATTCTCACTAACATACAGCATCCCTGCACCAGGCCGCGGCGGCTGCTTTTGTAAATATTTGCAGCATACGCGGAGACATCAGACTATTTTCCAGGTAATTAACACTGTAGCATTAGAATTCTCCCCCTTCTCTCCGTGGTATTGATACTCTATAGTAGTCATCAAGTATTGACATCCACAAATTATTAGTAACTAAAAATGAGCAACTTATTATTTGGCGCCTATGTGTTTTGCGTATTAACGTTATGTGTCTATGGCATCAACTGCTATTTCATGGTCTGGTGTTTCTGGAGAACTTATCGCAAAGAGTCCGGCCGTATCCGCCAATTGATTGATGCAGCTCAACCCGTATTTGATGATACAGCTACCTTGCCACATGTAACCACACAAATCCCGCTTTATAACGAAGCAAATGTGGCAGAACGTGTGATTCGGTCTGTCGCCGCTATTGACTACCCTGCAACCAAGCATGAAATTCAAATACTCGATGATTCGACTGATGAAACCTGTGCCATAGTTGATCAAATAGTGGCATCTCTGCGTCGACACGGAAAAGATATTCATGTGCTTCGACGCACCGAACGTCATGGTTATAAAGCCGGCGCCTTGGCTGAAGGCATGAAAGTGTGCAAAGGAAAATTTATTGCAATTTTTGATAGTGACTTTGTACCGGACCCGAATTATTTACGGCAAATGCTGCCGCCACTACTGGGTGATGAAAAATTAGCTTTTGTGCAAGCACGCTGGGGGCATTTAAACAAGACATACTCTGCACTGACACAGGCACAATGCATTGGCATTGATGGACACTTCATGATTGAGCAAAGTGTGCGCGCCTTTAATGGCTTTTTCATGAACTTCAATGGCACTGCTGGTGTTTGGCGTAAACAGGCCATACGCAATGCCGGGGGTTGGCAAGCAGACACACTTACAGAAGATATGGATTTATCCTATCGCTGTCAACTGGCCGGGTGGCGCGCGAATTATTTAGTGGATGTAGTGGTTCCTGCCGAGTTACCGGAAACCTACACTGCTTTTAAAAGTCAGCAGTTTCGCTGGGCCAAGGGCTCTATACAAACCGCGATCAAAATATATCCCAGGGTGCTTCGTTCAAATGCTGGTGTGCTGGCAAAAATTCAGGCTTTTCTGCACTTGACCCATTACAGCATTCATCCAATCATGGTCATTCTATCAATACTGACATTGCCAGTCTTATTCACCTTGGATGTCACAGTACCATGGCCTTTAATGGTATTCTGCATGTTTTGCATTTTACTCGCCATATGTGGTCCCAG
>CBDUPD010000407.1:0-3200 GCA_965368985.1 uncultured Spongiibacteraceae bacterium
CCACGCTTCTTCAGATAGACAATGAAAAATATGGGTAAACCAAGCGGCAATGCTAATAATAATAAGCGCCAATACCGTGATTCCAGCGGCAAGCTCAACGTCTGCCGACCCTTTTTGGTTTCGTTTTGATTGTTCATTTTTCGCCTTCATTTCTTGATCTCCTTGATTGAATCTCTACTTTTGCACATTCATGGGTTTTTGCAACTGTTCTTTTGTACAGCTTTCGCCTCTTCCATTTTCTTCATTTCAGCCTTAAACCTGTCGACCTTGTCCTGTGGCCAGCGGGCTATTACCTTGGCTAGTGAGTTGCCTATGTGTTTACTCATAATCGTAATTCCTCTCCATGTCTTGAAACGCCATATACTCAGGCAACCAAACAGTATTTATTCTTCCTATTGGCCCGTGCCTGTTCTTAGTAAATATTATTTCAGCAATGCCTTTGTACTGAGACTCGGGGTTATATACCTCGTCGCGGTATAACATTGCGATAACATCAGCTTCTTGCTCAATATCGCCAGCCTCTTTCAAGTCTGAATTCATTGGCCGCCTGTCTGGGCGACTCTCTACCCCCCTATTGACCTGAGAAAGCACCACAACAGGAATATCAAGCTCCCTAGCAAGTTCTTTTAGCGTTTGGGCCGCATAGCCTACCTGTTCGCGCTTCGTCGCTCCTGGGGCTTTTATGCGCTGTATGTAGTCAACAAGAATCATTTCAGTACCGTTGTTCTGCTTCCACTTCCTTGCCTGTCTGACAATATCGTCAATTGTTGGCGCTGGCTTGTCGTAAATTCTTACGTTCTTCCCTTGGATAGCTGCAATCCCTGTCGTGATCCTCGAAAACTCTGTGTCATCAAGCTTTTTAGCCACTCGCATCTTGTGAGCTGAAACCCTTCCAAGCATTGAAATAGATCTAGCAGCCACCTGAGCGCGTCCCTGTTCGCCTGAGATTATGCCAACTGCTGCCCCTGATCTGTTTGCGATATTGAGCATGAACGCCGTTTTACCCATTGCTGGCCTAGCGCCGATAACAATCAAATCCGAGTTATGCAAGCCACCCATCTGAGTATCAATGCTTTTAAGCCCGGTAGATATGCCAGATATATCACTTGGGGAATTCATTACCCGGTCAATTTCTTCAATCGCCAAAATAGACGCATCTTCAAGCGAACATTCAAAATTCTTGCGTGTGGTGTTTATTTGCATCAAGTCCCTAATCGCCTGATCTACCGCCCCGTCATCAGTGCTCACGTTTCTGATAAGCGTTTCAGCTATTGCTGAGGCTTTGCGCTTGCCCGTCATATCCTTGAGTAGTTCTGAATACCGCTTAACATTCCTTGATGCAACATTATCCCCGGCAATCTGGCCAACCAATCCAACCCAGTTTCTCCCCGTGGTTGATTGAAGCCGATCAGCAACAGTTAAAAAATCGATAACCTCGCCGGAGGCAGACATAAGCAGTATCGCTTTGTAAATCTCAGCATGGTTATCAGACATGAAATCGTCTGGCGTTATTTCAATTTCACTCAATACCGATGAGTCAAGTAATATGCCGCCAATGATTCCTTGCTCTAAATCGTGACTATTCATTGTGGAAAATCCAATACTTTAGTTTGAGGGGCGCTTTGTTTTTCGTTTTTCTCCCATGTTCTAACCGCTGCCTTCCAGTCTTTCATTTTGTTCTTGCCAACAAGCCAGCCGTTTGAGGTGTAGTGGTCAATGAAGCGATCAGGGTCAACAGTGTTTGAGCGCTCAAGGCAATAGCCTTTTACTTGATCGTGAGTTGGTGGAACAAAGCGTTTAGCTTTTTCCTTAACTACTTCTTTTTCATTATTAACATTCTTTACATTCTTATAGTGTTGTTGTTTGCCTGCGATTTGCCTGTCGTCTGCCTGTGATTTGCCTGCGATTTGCCTGTCGTCTAATTGATACTGGTCAAAGCAAGTTATTGTTATGATTGAATATTTGCTTGTTGTTTGCCTGTCGATCATAGAATCAGCTTTTAGCATATCAAGATAGCGCCTTAACTTTGCCACTGAAACGCCTGATTTGGCAGAAAATGCAGGAAGACCAAATATTAATTGGCCTCGTTTTATCTCGACTAAAGACCCGTTAAACATCTTCTTTGCGTCTGAATGATTGGCCTCAATTAACAAGCGCATCCACACTGCGAATAGCTCAGGCTCTTGAGATACCCAGTTGTCGAGTATTTTCCTATGTAATTTTATCCAGCCGTTTAGCATCTCAAATACCAACGATCTTTGCTATTTCTCGTAACTTACGCTGGTATTGCTCTGGTGTCAGATTGGGATTTTCTTTAATCAGGCTGCGCTTTCTAGCCTCATATTCTATATGCAAATCAACATCTGATTTTTTATAGTCATTGAAAGAATTGTTATTAATCATTACAATAAGCCCTTCTTAGTTAGTATTTACCCGGTACGCTCCCCACAAGCTGCCGGGTTATTTTTTTGTATAGACTGGCACCAATCCGATCTTTCTAAGGTGCGCCATCTCAACTCTATCAGCCTTCGCCTTACTGAGCTGCTCAGGCCATTGTGATATTGCTTGGGTTGATATTTCCAGCCACCTTGCAAGCTCAGTGGTTGAGCCAAACTTTCTGATTGCTTCTGCTTTAGTCATAACTAACTGTAACCTATCTTACGTTAATAATCAATAAAAAAGCCAATGAAGGCTGTTAATAAGGGCCGACGGATGGACTCGAACCATCTTTCACCTACCGGAATCGAACCGGCTAACAACGGATAGCCTCCGGGGCTGTGCGCCCTTTTATTGCTGTTACCAAACACGTCGGCATAATAAAGTGGTGACTAACTGGCACCGGAATCCTAACCGGGCAACATGGTTTTGCTATGCGGGCACCAAAAGCCTTTGTGTGTTTTTGTTTGCCAGCCAATCACCAAAATCAGTATAACGTTATTTGTCGAAAGTCTCAGCTAGCCATGCAGAATAATTCGCCGCCTTCTCTGCATCCCGTTTGGGCGCGCCTGGCGTCTTGTGCATCATCCTAAGCTGATATTTTATCGCGTTACCCAGTAGGTATCCTTGATACTGTTCGGGCGTTAGCTTAGCTCTGATAACGTCTAGCGTTTCTATTCCGCCAGCATCGTAGTAGCTGCTTTTTTCGTCTTTGCTCATTTAGGCTTCCGGCTTGTTAGTGCAATTTCTATAAGTAAATAGGA
>CBDUPD010000408.1:0-3184 GCA_965368985.1 uncultured Spongiibacteraceae bacterium
TGGGCGGGAATATCGCTCTGGATCTTGCTGAGCAATATCCGGAAAAAGTGTTAGGTTTGTGTCTGTTGGCAACGACGCCAAGATTTGTTGAAGATGATGAGTGGCCGGTAGGAATGCCGGTTGCTGTTTTTAATAATTTTCAACAAGGCTTGTCAGTGAACGTAACAAAAGTGCTTAGACGTTTTGATTTGTTGCAATCAAAAGATGATAGTCAAGGAAGGGATCTGCATCATGCCCTGGGTGAATATCGTGGGCAACAAACACTGCTGCATGAGGAAGATTTACAACGGGGGTTGGATCTGTTGTTCAGTTATGATCAGCGTGAATTGATCAGGAATATAAAGCGCCCGATGTTGTGGTGCTTTGGTGAGACTGATGCATTGGTTAATGTGTATACGGCTGAAGAGATCAGGCGAGTTATACCACTTGCTGAAGTTGATGTGTTTCGACTTGTGTCACATTTGCCTTTTTTGACGGGTACTGATCATTTTTTCAAAGCCTTGTTACATCTTCTCAATAAAGAAAATACACAGTATGAAAAGCAGAAAGTTGCAAAATCTTTCAGCAGGGCTGCAGAAAGCTATGATAAATCGGCTCGGCTGCAGCAGTGGGTAGCAGGCCACCTGATTGAAAAAGTGACTCCTGTAGAAGGTGTGATTCTGGATGCGGGTTGTGGAACAGCTTATTGGACAACCCGGCTTGCTGATAAGGCTGATACGATTATTGGTCTCGATATGGCCCAGGGAATGTTGCAGTATGGAAAAAACAAATACCGGAATATATCGCATTGGTTAGGTGCTGACCTCGAGTCGCTGCCTCTTGCTGATTGTTCGGTCAGCCAGATATTTTCAAGTCTATCGGTGCAGTGGTGCAATGATATGCACCAGTTTCTAGAGGAGTGGCATCGCGTTTTGAAACCTGCAGGTAAAGCCTATATTGCAACATTGGGGCCGCAAACCCTGTTTGAGTTGAGAGAAAGTTGGGATAAGGTTGATAGCTATAATCATGTTAACCATTTTTTATCATCTGACAAAATTTGTGAGCAGGTGGGTTTGTCACCATTTTCACTGGTTGAGTTAAAAGTTGAGCGTAAAGTGATTCGTTATGAAACACTGATGGAGCTTATGAAAGATCTTAAGAATATCGGTGCGCAGACAGTTGTTCATGGTGGGATAAAAAGCCTGATGGGCAAAAGCCGCTTTATTCAGGCGCAAAATGCCTATGAAGAATACCGTGATCATGTGGGTCTATTGCCGGCAACTTATGAAGTTGTATTTATTTGTCTGGAAAAACAACAATGAAAAAAAATTACTTTATTACCGGTACTGATACTGATGTTGGTAAAACTCTGGTTACTGAAGCTTTATTGTTAAAGGCAAAAGAGCATGGCTTGCGAACAGTCGGTTTAAAGCCGGTTGCTGCTGGCGCTTATGAAACTGACGATGGCTTGCGTAATGAAGATGCTGTGCGTTTGCAAAATGCAGCAACTGAGAAGCTTCCGTATTCTCAGGTTAACCCTATTCTGTTTAAGTCAGCTATTGCCCCTCATATTGCAGCTGCCCAGGAAGAGAAGCGTATAACCATAGCTTCGCTGACAGGTTATGTTCGTGGCGCCATGATGCAGCCTGCAGATTTGCGGCTTATTGAAGGTGCTGGCGGCTGGAGTGTGCCATTGAATGACAGAGAGCCAATTAGCCTGCTTCCCAGATCGCTTGAAATAGATGTGATACTGGTTGTAGGTATGAAGCTGGGTTGTATCAATCATGCATTGTTAACCGCTCAGGCTATTCGCCAGAGTGGATTGACAGTTGCGGCCTGGGTAGCGACACAAATTGATGCTGATATGAGTTGTATTGATGAAAACCTTGATAGTTTAAAACGAATGCTTGGCGCACCCTGTTTGGGTTTTATACCCTATCAGAAAGATATTGATGCAAGCTTTGTAATGCGGCATATAGATTTGCCAGAGTAAAATTAATAGAAGTGAATAAAATGCATTTACCCGTTGTTAAAACAGATATTCAAATACGCTTTTCAGATATGGACCCCTTAGGGCATGTATCTAACAATGCCTATAGTGAATACCTTGAGGTTGCCCGTGTTGACTGGTTGAATGCTATTGAGGGAGAGCGGCCTTCAGTGGTAGTGGCAAATCTGAATATTGATTTTATTAAAGAGCTGGGCCTGAGTGACAAGATTCATGTTATGACAGCCTGTATTAAGAAAGGCACCAAGAGTCTGGTATTATCGCAAAATATTTTTATCGGTGAGCAGTGTGTCGCCAAGGGAACGGTTGTGATCGTTGGCTTTGACAGAAAAACCCGGCAGTCAGTTGAGTTGTTGCCAGCTTGGGATGTGTCTGAGCTGCTTTAATTTCAGGTAGTTGCCATCCCCATGTAAGCGGGAGTCTGGCGAAAGTTAAAAAGATCCCCGCCTTCGCGGGGATGACTTTTTTGATAGTGTCTTATCTGATAAATATTTATTCGGCAGGCATTGAAATAACTTTTTCTCCATTACCGCCATCTTTTATTTCACCTTCGGGTTTTAAGTGTGCTTCCCAATCAACTTCACCCACTTCAACAGGAATGGCAAATGCTTTTGATTGCATGCGGCCATTAACTTCTATTTCAGCAATTACGTTAATATAGTGAATACCTTCATGTAGAGGTGTGATGGAAATTATCTGGTTGTCAGGAGACTGGCCATTATGTGATTTGAAGGATATTTTCTCCGGGTTATTGCTTGTCAGTTGCTTGCCATGAGATACCTTGGCATTAACCGGTAGGTCATCTTTTGTTGTTGATAAGCTAATAGAGATATCTAGCGACTGCCCTACGGTGGGTTCGCTTAATAGTGTATAAGTCATTTTAATTGGCGCTGAAGGTTTTCCAGGGCTTGCCTGAGCTACTTTTGTTTCAGTCTTTTTGTTGGTGGTTACTTCAGATTTTTCACTATCGTTAGTTATTCCAGCTTGTGATTGGCAGCCTAATAATGCGCCAAGGGTAAATATACAAATAATTTTTTTCATTTTATTAATCCTAGTTAGATAATAATGTAATAATAAAACAGCTGTCTTGGCCAACAGACCCTGGTGTTGAATTAGTCCATTCATAGAAGGCAACGGTATAATCACCTGCGCTGTAGTTTCTGGTGTCTGTTTCAGTAGCGCCTTCCAGCTGATCTT
>CBDUPD010000409.1:0-3172 GCA_965368985.1 uncultured Spongiibacteraceae bacterium
GCAGCACTATCTTATAGGGATTTTTCCAACCCAGCTGTCCACACTTGTTTAAAAATGACTGGCTTTGCAGCAATACAGCTGCACCTTTTTTTGCAGGGTTAATGGGTATTAATGTGATTAGGCAAGGCAGTAATACAATGGTGTAAAACCAGACAATGACTACACCTGCTGCAGCAAAAAGCCCTAAATATTTGATAGGTACGATTTCTGTCATTGAAAATGACAACATGCCTACTGCCGTGGTCAGGCTGGTTAGCATCATCGGCATACCGGTGTGAGAGAGTGCTTCCTCAATGGCTAATTTTTTATTTTGATGTTCTTCGTATTTTTGATAAAAGATACTCAAAAAATGCACTGAATCACAGACACCAACGGTTAATATAAATGACGGTAAAATCTGCGAGAAAGAGGTTAGTGCAACATCAAGCAGTGCCATTAGGCCAAACAGGCTGGCTAGTGAGATGTTAACTACCAAAAGTGGAAATACCACTGCTGATACCCGTCGAAACAGTGTGAAGAGTAAAATGATAATAACCAGATTAGACAGAGCAGTAAAAAGCGGGGTTTCGGTTGATATTTTTGATAGCAGGATGTGACCTATCATTGGTCCACCAGAAATTGAAATTTCAAAATCTTGGGTTTGGTATTGGGCAATAACGTCCCGAATGCTTTGCATGAATACATGTTGGTCGGCTGAAGAGAACGCCTGTTTTTTTCCATTTAACAGAGTCGGTGAATGTGCATTTTGATAGAGAAATAGCGAAGTATACTGTTGGCTTCTTGAAATAAAAGTGTCTCTAAATAAGGGGTTATCCAGCGCTCTTTGTTTAAAATTGGCTAACTCTTCATCAGTGGTTGGAAAAGACATCTGTAAATCTTCAACCACCAGATCATTATCTTCACCATAAATGATAGATGTGGATATCATGCTTTTCATGGAGTCAAGATAAACAACTTCCTGTTCCAGTTGAGTATGTAGTTTTGCCAGCTTCTTTAAAAATTCCAGGTCAAATAAGTCATCGGTTTTTACCATAACAACAGCAGCTTCTTCAAAGCCGTAAAGCTCATGGAAGGCCTTGTACGTTAATGCCGCAGGATGGTTCGGGTCGAGGTTGCTTTCAGTGGATGTATCAATACGTAAACTGCCAAGAGAAGAGCATAAAATAACTGCTACGCATAGGGTTATGATTAAAACCCGTTTTGGATATTCGTAGGCTATGCTGCCTAGCGCAGCAAAGTTCTGGTGAATTTTCTGTTTAATTGACATCTACATTCCTGAGGCAAAGGCTTTATCTGTGTGGTCACAGAACGGCCATGTTCCGTAAGAAATTGATAATACCTAGAAACACAGTCAGGTACGAGATGTCGGGCAGGCATTGCTAAAATTTAATAGATAATGAATTACCTGAATAAACAGAATCTTAATAACGTATAATAATCTTGATAGCTTTTTTGAATGCACAAGGGTAAGACAATGTCTAATAGGTCGCGACAAGAAAAAAAATCAAAAACCGGTAATACACCCAGGGTTGCTGTTCGGGGGCATGATGAGGCTGTGGCGATCACCCAAAATGTTGTTAAGCCAGCACATACCAAGCAGCAGCGAAAAGAGATTCAAAAAGCTATTGAGGCAGGTATTGCGCAATATAAACGTGAGTTTAAAGCGAAACAACGTGATTATAACAAGCAGGGAAGGAAGGCGATTGCATCATTAAATCAGACGCAATCTGATACTGCAGACGTTGACAGTATTGAAGCGCCCTCTAAAAAGCATTTGTTGCCATGGATTTTACTGGGGTTGTCATGGTTGGGGTTTGCAGTGTATATACTCGCTTATTAGGCATTAATTAAGAAAAGAGAAAGTTGTATGAGTTATTTACCTTGTGAAATTATTGAAACTCAGCCGAATGTTGATTCTGCGGTAATATGGTTACATGGCCTGGGAGCCAATGGGCATGATTTTGTTCCTATTGTGCCTGAATTACACTTGCCAGAAAGTATGGGGGTGCGCTTTGTATTCCCACATGCGCCGTCTATACCGATTACGATTAATGGCGGCATGGTAATGCCTGCCTGGTACGATATTCTGGCTATGTCTATGGAAAGAGAGATTGATACCGAACAGATCATGGCTTCTGCGGATGCTGTTATTGCATTAATTGAGCGTGAAATCTCCAAAGGTATTCCAAGTAATCGTATTGTATTGGCCGGTTTTTCTCAGGGTGGGGCAGTGTGTTATCAGGCAGCATTAAGTTATAACAAGCCTTTGGCAGGTTTAATGGCAATGTCGACTTATTTCGCCACACATAAAACGATAGTTCCATCTGCAGCCAATAAGTCGATACCTGTTCATCTTTTTCATGGTACACAAGATTCAATGGTGCCTGAAGCGATGGGTCAACATGCCTTGGAGGTACTTAAATTGCTGGGTCATGACCCAGCCTATAAAACCTACCCGATGGAGCATGCGGTACATCCACAAGAGATACATGATATCTCTGTATGGCTGCAACAGATTTTGGCGTGAGGCTGAAGGGTATAGCAATGAGTGATAGAGACTAAACATGCAACCACAGGCTGATCCTTTTATTGTACCTGTCTGTCATGATGATATTGAGATTATTTATCAAGATGAGTATCTGTTATTAATTAACAAGCCCGGTTCGTTGCTAAGCCTTTCAGGGAAGCACCCGCTCAATAAAGATTCAGTTCACTTTCGACTGGTTAAGAATTTTCCAACGGCTACTATGGTTCACCGACTTGATTTTGGTACTTCCGGAATTATGATTATCGCTTTAAACAAGCAGGTTAATGCACATTTGACCAAACAGTTTCAGGAACGAACTATCAATAAAATGTATACAGCTATTTTGCATGGGCATCTTTCAGGGGATAACGGGTGTATTGAGTTGCCCATTGCCAAAGATAAGCCCAATTTTCCGTTACAGAAGATTTGTCATGAGACAGGAAAAAAGGCACTAACGAATTACGAAGTAATAGAACGTTTACAAGAACCATTATCTACAAAAGTTTTATTTAAACCAGTTTCGGGGCGCACACATCAATTACGCATTCATAGCCGTGAAATGGGGCATCCGATTTTAGGCTGTGACTTATATGCCAGCGATGAAGCATTTTTTTTGGCAGACAGGTTGATGTTGCATGCAACAAC
>CBDUPD010000410.1:0-3164 GCA_965368985.1 uncultured Spongiibacteraceae bacterium
AGTTACCTTGCCGGCTGGAGCTATTCTTTCGATCCTGTTTTTCTATATGCTCAAGGGCATGTTCGGCGCCTGATTTATTTTCATTATTCAGAGATTCCCTGGCTAACTGAGAATAATTGAAGATAAAAAAACCGGCTGCTATTGCCGGTTTTTTCTTTTCTGTCCCCCCCGAGTGTAGTCGAGGGATCTCATTTAACATCGCCATATACCTTGGAGACCTATCGGCTACGCTCGGGGTGACTACGTCACCTTCTTTGAAACAGGGGCTGAGGGTTATCAATAGCCGCCTGATAGGTTTCGCTAATATCACTCAGATGGCTAACTGCCTCATCAAGCTTTTGGTCTTCACGCATGGCAAAGCTATCGAAACCACTGCGTTTTAAATAGAACAGTTGATCAAGAAGCACATCACCTATTGCACGTAATTCACCTTCATAGCCATATTGGCTGCGTAGAAGCTGTGCGTAGCTATAGCCTCGACCATCAGAGAAAACAGGGAAGTTTATGGCGATAACAGGTAATTCTTTACAGACATCACCAATAGACTCAGGCACCTCATCGCTATTCAACCAAACACCTATATTGCGACCGGTTAATTCACTGCTCAGCGTTTGCCAAACGGCTAGGGGTACAATCAAATCGCCTTCAGGCAAGTTACTTACTGAAGTAATTTCATTATCGCTAACGACTACCCAGCTATCTTCAACGATAGCGGTATTCTTAATTATCTTTGGCATATACTGCCTCCTTAAAGATATCCATGCCCAGTCGGCGATAGGCTTGGAGAAAGGTTTCTTCTTCCAGTCGGTTTTCTACATAGACATTTAAAATCTTCTCGATGATATTCGGGATCTGTTCAGCTGAGAATGATGGACCGATAATTTTGCCTAATGAGGCGTCTTTGCCCTGGTTGCCACCTAGTGAAACCTGAAAGAATTCCTGGCCTTTTTTATCAACACCCAAAACACCAATGTGCCCGAGATGATGGTGGCTACAGGCATTCATGCAACCGGAAATATTGAGATCGATTGGGCCAAGGTCGTACACATAATCCATATCATCAAAATTACGTTGAATGGCTTGCGATACAGGTATAGATTTGGCGTTAGCCAAAGAGCAGTAATCTCCACCAGGGCAGCAGATGATATCGGTAAGCGTACCTATATTTGCCGTAGCAAGACCAAGAGCATCGAGTTTTTCCCATAGTTCAAACAAGTCAGCTTTTTTAACATCAGCAAAAACAATGTTTTGTTCATGGGTTGTGCGAAGTTCGCCAAAAGAATATTCATCGGCCAAATCAGCAATGGCTTCCATCTGCACATCGGTGATATCGCCAGTTGGAATGCCGGTTTTCTTCAATGACAGTGTGACTGCCTGGTAGCCATCTTTCTTGTGGTCGGTTGTGTTGTAATTCAACCAGTTGCAAAAATCCTGATTAATAGCAACCTGGGCATGCAGAGTCAGGTTGGCATCATCTTCGTTTAGTGTTTCGTAATCGGGCTCAGTAAAGAAAGCTTTTATACGATCAATTTCTTTTTGCGTTAGAGTAGAAGGGGAGTCTTTCAGGTTTGTTTCCCACTCTTTATTCACTGTTGCAGCAAAGGCTTCAACACCCATTGCTCTAACCAGTATTTTAATACGCGCTTTGAATTTGTTGTCGCGACGCCCTAATTGATTGTATACACGTAAAATGGCATCAAGATATGTGAGTAGATGTTCTTCAGGAAGAAATTCATTTATCACTGAACCAATAACCGGTGTGCGGCCAAGGCCTCCACCTACAATGACTTTATAGCCAATTTCACCGGAGTCTTTAACAACAATCTCAATGCCGATATCGTTAAAGTAAACAGCGGTTCTGTCAGTTTCTGATGCGCATACGGCAATTTTGAATTTACGTGGTAAGTATGCAAATTCAGGGTGCAGTGTTGACCATTGGCGAATAATTTCACAGTAAGGACGTGGGTCAATATATTCGTCAGCTGCGATACCTGCAAAGTGATCGGCTGTGGTGTTGCGAATACAGTTACCACTGGTTTGAATTGCATGCATCTGAACAGTAGCCAGCTCAGCTAAAATGTCAGGTGTTTCTGATAGCTCAGGCCAGTTGAACTGTATATTTTGGCGAGTGCTAATGTGTGCATACCCCTTATCAAATTGTCGACTAATCTCGGCCAGTTTTCGAAACTTTTTGGAAGAGAGTAGTCCATAAGGAACAGCAATACGCAGCATGGGAGCAAGGCGCTGAACATAGAGTCCGTTTTGTAAACGCAAAGGCAGAAACTCTGTTTCAGAAAGCTCGCCAGCTAGATAGCGACGAACCTGGTCACGATATTGTGTAACACGGTCGTCTATTATTTGCTGGTCATATTCATCATAGATGTACATGTATGGTAACCTGTTTTAAATCATTTTCTTTGATCAAGTTTGAGACTAAATAATGGTCAAATTAGTCAGGGGCGCAAGACTACACGAAAAGAGCTGTTTTTTCGAGTCAAGAAAAGTGATAAACCATATCAAGGAAATTGATATACATATGTTTTAGTAGTGGATTATTCTGATATACGGAGTTTAAGCGGCATTGAAAATCCAATTTTAGTCAAAAACGATCAAAATTGATTGATTTAATCAAATAAACAAAGAATTTGATCATTAATGCAATAGTTTTGAAACGTGGTGTTTCGCATAATAGCGTCATCATCGCTCATATTTAGGAGATAGATAATGAAACTGGGTTTACATCAAGGTTACTGGCAAAAAGATCCTCTGGCTGATTTTATTGATTTGGCTAAAGAAGCTGAAGCTATGGGGTTCGATAAGCTATTTACAGCAGAAGCGTATGGCTCAGACTGTTTTACACCATTGGCAGCTATTGCGACACATACTGAAAAAATCAAATTATGTACCGGTGTTATGCAAATTTCTGCACGTACGCCGGTTTGTGCGGCTATGTCAGCATTAACACTTGATCATATCTCCAATGGTCGTGTATGTCTGGGTGTTGGTGTATCGGGCCCTCAGGTTGTTGAAGGCTGGTATGGTCAACCATTTAACAGACCCTTAGAGCGTACCCGTGAGTGGCTGGATATCTTTAATCAGGTTATTGCACGTGAGAACCCTGTAGAGTTTGATGGCAATCAATATCAGTTACCACTGCAAGGTGG
>CBDUPD010000411.1:0-3159 GCA_965368985.1 uncultured Spongiibacteraceae bacterium
TCACATCCATGTGCATATACGCATGAGATGACATTTCTTATAATATAGGTGTTCGTTCTCCGGATAGCCCTATGTTAAAATCCCTTTCTGTTAATTAAACTTCTATTTTCATGAAATCTTATGATGTAATAATTATTGGTGCGGGTGCCTCCGGTTTGATGTGTGCCTTTACAGCTGCGCAACGTGGCCGTTCTGTACTTGTAGTCGATAGCAGTAATAAGGTCGGAAAAAAGATTTTAATGTCTGGTGGAGGGCGATGTAACTTTACCAATCTTGTTATCGAGCCAGATAATTTTATTTCAAGCAACCCTCATTTTTGCAAATCAGCACTTAACCGTTATACCCAGTGGGATTTTATTTCGCTGGTTGAACAACACGGTATTGCCTATGAAGAGCGTAAGCATGGGCAGCTTTTTTGTATTGAGTCAGCAAAAGATATTTTGGCTATGTTGCTTGAAGAGTGTTCTGTAGCGGGTGTAAGAATCAAGACAGATTGCAAGATAGAAAAAATCAGATGCGATGAGCGGCAGGTGTCTGGGGCAAATACCCTGAATTACATAATCAATAGTAATATGGGGGAATATTCTTCCAGTTCTCTTGTGGTGGCAACGGGTGCATTATCAATACCAACTATGGGCGCCAGTGGGTTTGGTTATGAAATCGCCAAACAGTTTAATCTTTCAGTTTTGCCTCGCAGGGCGGGGCTGGTGCCTTTTATTTTTACCGATGATTTCAAGGCAATATCGGAACGCTTATCAGGTTTGGCTGTAGATGTTGAATTAAGCTGTGGTGACAAAAGCTTCAGGGAGAATATGTTGTATACTCATCGGGGTTTGAGTGGGCCGGCCGTATTGCAGATATCTAACTATTGGCTACCCGGTGAAGAAGTGGTTATCAATCTTTTGCCTGATATTGATGTGGAAAATTTTATTCTTGAAAGTAAAATGCAGCAGGCAAAGTCGCTTCTCAGGAGTGTGTTATATCGCCATCTATCAAAAGGGTTAGTGCAAGAATTACAAACACTTTTCTGGGCCGATTATGCCGATACACCTCTGGCAGAAATTCCTGATAAAACATTATTAGATATAGCCGAAAATTTAACAGAATGGCGTTTAAAGCCATCAGGTACAGAAGGCTATCGTACGGCAGAAGTTACATTGGGTGGAATTGATACCAAAGAGATCAGTTCAAAAACCATGGAGTGTAAATCTCAACCCGGCTTATTCTTTATTGGAGAGGTTATGGATGTTACCGGGCATCTTGGAGGGTTTAATTTTCAATGGGCCTGGTCATCGGGTTATACGGCGGGGCAGTTTGTATAGTTTTAAAGAGAGACCAGCCCTCAAAATACTTGAGGGCAAATCACTCGGTTTACTCCTGAATCGTGTTCAGTGCAGCTATGCGAACATCCAATGGAGGATGACTTGAGAACAGTTTGGCTATACCGCTTTTCCAGTGACCATTAATGCCAAAGGCCAACATGCTATCAGGTAGTTCATCAGGTAATTCATATTCACGTTTCAGGCTTTCCAGTGCGCTAATCATAGAGCGTTTGTCTGTTAGCGCTGCACCACCAGCATCGGCACGGAATTCCCTGTAGCGGGAGAACCACATAACAATAGTAGATGCCAGTACGGCTAATACCATTTCAACAACCATCACTACCACAAAATAACCAATACCGTGGCCGCGTTCATTTTTGAAGATGGCCCGGTCAATCACGGTGCCTATAATTCGTGCGAAGAACATAACAAAAGTATTGATGACGCCCTGGATAAGAGAAAGCGTAATCATGTCACCGTTGGCAACGTGAGCGATCTCATGGCCGACAACAGCTTTAACTTCATCACGCCCCATATTTTTTAGCAGCCCTTGACTGACCGCTACAAGGGCATTGTTTCTGTTCCAGCCGGTTGCAAATGCATTGGATTGTTGTGCCGGAAATATACCAACATCGGGCATGCCAATACCGGCTTTTTCTGATAACTCTTGTACGATAGAAACCAGCCAGACTTCTTCGGAGTTTTCAGCTTGTTTAATGATTTTCACCTTGGCCGAATACTTTGCAATGGTTTTTGATAGCAAAAGAGAGATCAGTGACCCACTCATGCCGAATACGGCACAGAATATCAACAAGGCTGTGAGATTAAGCCCTGTACCTGATTGTGTAAGATAGTCTTCTACACCCAGCAAACGCAGGGTGATACTGGCTACAATAATAATGGCAAAGTTTGTTGCCAAAAATAAACCTACGCGCATCATAAATAGCTTACTCCTGATCAATTGTTCAATTATATATATGGGCTCTTTGTATAATTTAAAGCTTTTATATGTTAATTATGTGGGGCGAATAAATCCGCTCCTGCAATAGGGGAAAGGCGGGCAATTATTTCCTTTTTGATTTCTTTTTTCGCTGCGCTTTTTTCTCTTCTTTTTGTGCGGCTATTTCTTCCATTCTGATTTTTACTGCCACTTTTTCTTCTTCAGCCATGGCTGGAGTTTCAAGTGTGATACGGCCTAAAGTGGCATCTCTGAACTCACCGAGGAACAAACGGCATATTTTATCCAGATCAACCCTGCCACCAGCACCGAGGCAACCCCGTTTTTGACCAATGGTTTCCAGAAATTCCAGCTCGGTATCAGGTAGTTTTTCAAGTTGATAACGTTCTTTTAATAGCTCGGGGTAGGTTTTCATCAGATAGTCAGCAGCAAAAAAACCAACATCATCATAGCTCATGGCAGTATCTTTAATAGCGCCCGTCGTTGCCAGCCGGTAGCCGCTTTTTTCATTTTCTACTTTAGGCCATAAAATACCGGGAGTATCGAGCAGCATAATGCCATTATGCAAACTTATGCGCTGCTGGCCCTTGGTGATGGCAGGTTCATTACCGGTTTTGGCAATCATTCTTCCTGCCAGTGTATTAATGATGGTTGATTTTCCCACATTAGGAATGCCCATAATCAGGGCGTTGATATCACGAACAGCATCATCTTTTTTGGGTACAAGCTTCCTGCATAAGTCTGTCAGGGCTCGAATGCGCTCGGGGTGCTCGGTAGTCACTGCCATGGCTTTTACGCCTTTATCCTTTTCAAAATACTCCAGCCATTGCTTAGTGATTTCAGGGTCGGCAAGGTCACTTTTGCTAAGCAATTTTATGC
>CBDUPD010000412.1:0-3154 GCA_965368985.1 uncultured Spongiibacteraceae bacterium
TGATATTGATTTGTCACCCATGTTTTCAACGCCTGAAGAAGTTGCCAAACAGGCTATCGAAAATGATGTGCATGTAGTTGGTTGTTCATCTCAGGCTGCAGGTCATAAAACACTGGTGCCTGAGTTGATCGAAGAACTTAGGAAACAAGGTGCAGATGATATTCTGGTTGTTGCGGGTGGTGTTATTCCCAAGCAGGATTATGACTACCTTTATGAAAGGGGTGTCGCAGCTATCTTTGGCCCGGGAACAAAAATTCCTTTAGCAGCTCGTGAAGTACTTGTGCAGATCAGTAAGCAGAAGGGTTAGTCGCACTTCAGTTTAAGTACCTGATGTTCAAGATTTAAAGGCGCCTGATGGCGTCTTTTTTTATCGGGCTATTATAGCTTGGCCTCCATAAACTTTGAGGGAAGATATAAAGGTACGGATTTTAACCCGGCAATGCTACAAGATTACTGTACCGGTTAGATGCCAGTAAACTTATTATCTTCCACTTCTCCCCGGCAAGCTTTCTCTGCTTTTTCTATCGCTATTTTTAATTCAGTGTTTTCACGCGCTGATAGTCCGGAGTGTAAAAATCTTTTTGATTTTTCCATTACCCGTTCAAGACTTTGCAGGCGATAATTCAGGTTAAGAAGTGATTTGCCCATAAAGAAAGTATCTTCACCTTGTTCTCTCAGGCGCGCAGCTTCAATTAATGCTGTATTTAATTCTTCTTCTGTTGGACGTCCCATATTACCTCTTTTGCTATTTTTCCGATATCAAGTGTGTTGGTTTCTGTTATAGCGTATTTCCGGTGTGAAAAGCAAAATATGCTTGTATATTGTAGGCTGTACAAGCATGGTTTGATTTAGACAGCCGTGTTGATTAGAATTGTCCGCACAATTGCCTCTGTGCTCTTGATACGAAAGACCTTAAACGAAAGAGAGTAAGATAATGAGACGATTTATATTTTTGTTTGTTGCTGTTGTTACATCGGCGCACATTGTTGCTTCAGAATTGCCAGATTTTGCGAGCATTAAAGATGTTAAACAAAAGAAAGCAGCTTTTTTTGATTATATGTATCCTTTGATTCTTGCAGAAAATAAAAAGATATTGCTTGAGCGTGCCGAGATCATGAAAGGTGGAGAAAGCACAGCAAATAAGCGAAAGATTTGTGAAAAATACAGTAATACCTGTGAAAATATCGATGCAGAAAAATTGCAGGAGTTGTTACTTCTTGTAGATGTCATTCCTCCATCACTTGCTTTGGCTCAAGGTGCCAATGAGTCAGCCTGGGGCACTTCCCGTTTTGCTAAAAAGGCGAATAATCTTTATGGCCAGTGGTGCTTTAAAAAGGGATGCGGTATTGTGCCAACCCGTCGTAATGCTGGAACCAAACATGAAGTGCGTAAGTTTTCTTCTCCGCAGGGTTCAGTTGGTAGCTATATTTTTAATTTGAATACGAGTCGAGTGTATGATGGTTTGCGCAAACAGCGTGCGGAACTGCGGTCAGTGGGAAAAAATACTGATGGACATCAGTTAGCTGCGGGTCTGATTAAATACTCTGAACGTCGAGAAGAGTATGTGAAAGAGATTCGTAGCATGATTTCATATAACAAGCTGGTTAAAAAGTATGATGAGAAGTTTTGGGTCGATATTAATAAATTTGCCAAAAATATTTAAAATTTGAACTGTTTTTGTTGAAAAGGTCAGCGCTTGCTGGCCTTTTTCATTTCTATCTGGAAAAAAATAACTTTGATTAAAAAATTCCCTTGAAAGTAGGGATATACACCCCATATATCATGCAGTAAACAATAAAGATGTACTCTCTGGAGATAAGAAATATGAGTGACGCTACTAAAGAAACCATGGGGTTTCAAACAGAAGCCAAACAACTACTGCATTTAATGATTCACTCTTTGTATAGTAACAAAGAGATATTTTTACGTGAGCTAATATCAAATGCCTCTGATGCCTGTGAGAAGTTACGTTTTGAAGCTATCTCAAACGGTGATCTGTATGAAAATGATCCGGATCTGGCGATTCGTATAGAGTTGGATAAAGAAGCCAATACCATCACCATCTCTGATAATGGTGTTGGTATGAATCGCGAAGAAGTGATTCAAAACCTGGGTACGATTGCCAAGTCTGGTACTGCTCAATTTTTGAAAGAAATGACTGGTGATGATAAAAAAGACTCGCAATTAATTGGTCAATTCGGTGTGGGATTCTACTCTGCGTTTATCGTAGCCAAAGAAGTAGAAGTGCTAACTCGACGTGCCGGTGACCCGGTATCTGAAGGTGTGCATTGGGTTTCTCAAGGCGAAGCAGATTTTAGTATCGATAAAGTAGAAAAAGCTCAACGTGGCACCACGATTATTCTGCATTTGAATGAAGACCAAAAAGAGTTTGCTGATAGCTGGCGTGTGAAGAGTATCGTGAAGAAGTACTCTGATCACATTTCCCTGCCGGTGATTATGAAAGCTGATCCTCTGCCGCCTGTTGAACCAGCAGAAGGGGAAGATCCGGTTGAGCCGGAAGAACCAAAAGATGAAACCATTAATACAGCAACTGCATTATGGACTCGTTCAAAGAGTGAGATTCCTGATGAGGAGTATGCTGAGTTCTATAAGTATGTGTCTCACAATTTTGATGAGCCACTGGCATGGAGTCATAACAAGGTAGAAGGTAAGCTTGAATATACCAGTCTGCTTTATATTCCTTCACATGCGCCTTTTGATATGTGGAACCGTGATGCTGTACGTGGTTTAAAGTTATATGTTCAACGTACATTTATCATGGATGAAGCAGAGCAGTTTATGCCTATGTATCTGCGCTTTGTGAAAGGGATAGTTGATTCAAAAGACCTTTCATTGAATGTGTCGCGTGAGATCTTGCAGCAGGATCCAGCCGTTGAAAGCATGAAGTCTGCATTGACCAAGCGTGTGCTTGATATGCTTGAAAAGATGGCCAAAAAAGATCCTGAAAAATACCAGGGCTTCTGGAATGAGCTTGGCCAGGTGTTAAAAGAAGGTCCTGCAGAAGATTATGCCAATAAAGAGAAAATAGCCAGGTTATTACGTTTTAGTACTACCGTCTCTGAAGGTACTGTTCAAGATCAGTCTTTGACGCAATACATTGAGCGTATGAAAGAAGGGCAGGAAAAGATCTATT
>CBDUPD010000413.1:0-3150 GCA_965368985.1 uncultured Spongiibacteraceae bacterium
CTCTGATCTGGAAGAAGATGATTGCCCTTGTTTTATTTCAAACTATTATGATGCAAGTTACTATACTGATGATGGTGTTCAATTTGATAAAGATTCCACATACGGGTTCAAGCTAGCCGCTAATCTTACCGATTGGCTGCAATTTACTGGTCAGGTAGAAGGGCTTGGAGGAAATGATTATAAGCCGGAATTAACCTGGCTATATGCCCGTTTTGATGTAACAGACAGCATTGAAGTCGATCTGGGTAGAAAAGCAATACCACTCTACTATTATTCTGATGTTTTAAATGTACGATATTCCATGCCTTGGGTTAGAGTTTCTGGTGATATCTATGGTTGGCCACTTATCAGCTATAACGGCCTAAGTGCAACCTACCGCATCGATATGGGTGAGGGTGCATTCCGCGCTCATGCCTGGATAGGCAATGAAGAGGATAAAGATAACCGTGCTTACCGTGAAATATATTGGGCCTCAGAGGAATATTATATCGAATGGAGTGATATGTTGGGTCTGGCTCTGGAATATGACTACGACTGGATATCAGCAAGAGTTGTTGCCATGACATCCAAGGCTACTGAAGAAGTGCGTTACTCTTTGGAAACTGCTCTTGATGAAGGCTACCTTGATTTAGACGAGCTTTATGATGACTATGGCACGCCGTCGAATGGTAAGGGTTGGGGTGTTGTGTCGGATGAAGTCAAATCAAATTTTTATGGGCTTGCCTTAATGATTGACCGCAATGATTTGCTCATTCAACTTGAGGCAAACTCTTTTGATGCTGATGATTATAAGTCTTCGGCATATTCTATAGCTGCGGGATATCGTTTTGGTTCAATTACCCCCATGATTGGTTACAGTTCTTTTAAAGATAAGGACCCTGATTTTGGTAAACAAATTAACAATACTACTTCCATAGTGGTTCGTTGGGATTTCTTGAAAAAAATGGCAATGAAAGCACAATATGACATTTTAAAAGATAAAACAGAGTGGGAAGATTACAGTGATGAGTTATTTACTGGTGACTCGGAAGTATTTACTGTAGGAGTAGATTATGTTTTCTAAAATAAAGGTGAGTCTAATATGCTTGCTATTAACATTTTCAATCACCAGTTATGCTGATTATATAGTAGTTATTAATTCCGATGCAGGTATTAATGAAATATCAGCAGCTGAGCTAAAAAGAATTTATCTGAAAAAAGTCCCGGTTCTGCCTAATGGAATCCCGGCAACAATCGTTGGATTAAAAAAAGGCGAAGCAAGGGAAGGTTTTCTGGTTAATGTTCTTCGTAAATCAGAAGCAGGCCTGAACTCTTATTGGTCGCGTTTAATGTTTTCAGGACGTGCCCAGCCACCAAGATTATTCAATAATGATGCCGAGTTAATTCAATTCGTCAGTAACACCCCCGGTTCTATAGGTTATGTCGATAGCGAAACGGACCTGGGTGATAATATTGTTGCTCTAAAAATCAATTAGTAGCTTCTGTTATATTTAATATCAGATTACGTATTGAGTCAGGTAGTGCCATCTGGTAAATAGCAATGATATTAACCTGGGCGCAGGTTTCAAATTAGTCTGAAGGGCCTGAATATCCGTTATTTTATTTTTTCTTCTCTGGTGGGTTGATATCACAATATCAAGAGAACTATAGATATTCTCTGAGTATAGATGATTTAAGTCAGCATATTGCACAGGTTACCCAAAAGTATACCGCGACTGCCAGTGGGGAGCACGGCATTGGTCTATTAAAGAAAGACTTGTTGGCAAGCTCCCGTTCAGCAATCGAAATAGAAATATATCGGCAGATAAAAGCTGTTTTTGACCCTGAAGGCATTCTTGATCCGGGCAAGTTGCTGAAAATATGAAATTTACAGTGGTATGTATAATTATGCTCGTAAACTGCGTGTTGAAGTAGTATATAAAATATACACTTGATAAGTTATTGAATTATGACAAGAAACAATCTCACGTTGTCGCACGCTATACAGGCCTGGTACTAATGATCTACCCATATTTTATTTCTGATATTGTTGTTTTGGTTATTGTGGGTATTTTATTGTTACTACTTCCTGTATTTGTGAAGAAATAATGAAATTTTAAAAATGATTTTTGTTATAACCCATAAAAGTTTATCTACCCCGCACATCGTACTTGGCCTCCGCCACCTGGCACAATTTCTGTCAGGAAAAAATATGCGTCATTTTTCGGAGACTGATAAAGATGGTGTAATATTTAGTGAGGTCATCCTTTGTTAAGCTATAGACATTCTTTTCATGCAGGTAATTTTGCCGACATTCTCAAGCATCTTGTGCTGGTGGAAATACTTGACTACTTAATTCAAAAAGAAACACCGTTTGAGTATATTGATACGCATTCAGGGGCAGGTCTTTTCAACCTGAAGTCTAGTGATGCTCAAAAATTACAAGAATATACGAATGGTATCGGCAAATTAGAGCCCGAAGATTTTCCTGAGTTAGCGCGTTATTTTGAAGTTATACGTTCATTTAACAAATCCGGTGAATTAGACTTTTATCCAGGGTCACCTTCCATCGCCAATTTTTTCCTGCGACCGCAAGATAGAGCCTGGTTGTTTGAGCTGCATCCTAAAGACTATGAGTTACTATGTGACAACATGCACGGTAATAAAAAAAGTAAGGTGTTTTGTCAAGACGGGTTAAAGGGCATTAAAGCATTGTTACCGCCAACCAGTCGGCGAGGGCTTATTTTGGTTGACCCTTCGTATGAGATTAAATCTGATTATGATCATGTAGTTGATTGTATGATTAATGCTTATAAAAAATTTGGCAACGGTATCTTTGCAATTTGGTACCCGGTTGTCGATCGGCGGAAGATCGATAACATGGAAAGAAAAATCATTAAAAGCGGTATTAAAAATATTCAACGTTTTGAATTGGGTATTTCCACAGATTCTGTTGAAAGAGGCATGAGCTCCTCAGGAATGATTGTGATTAACCCCCCGTGGAAGCTCTTCGATAAAATGTCATGCCTGCTTCCACGGCTTGCTAAAACGCTTGGGGAGAATAATAGTGGTTTTTTCAAATGTGACATTATCTCGAAAGAGTAGAGACTGTTATTGGTTTTTGATGCAAATGAACAATATAACCAGAAGTTTCATCGGATACCTATATTT
>CBDUPD010000414.1:0-3145 GCA_965368985.1 uncultured Spongiibacteraceae bacterium
ATTCTCGTTCACATCAACTGTTGTTGGTGGTAATGTTCCTAAAGAATTCTTCCCCGCTATTGAGAAAGGCTTCAACAGCATGATGGTAGAAGGCCCAGTTGCCGGCTTCCCAGTACTTGATGTAGAAGTTGAGCTTTTTGATGGTGGATTCCACGCAGTGGATTCATCAGCCATTGCCTTTGAACTTGCTGCAAGAGGAGCATTCCGTCAATCTATGCCTAAAGCTGGTCCTCAGTTGATCGAGCCTATCATGAAAGTTGACGTATTCACCCCAGAAGATCACGTAGGTGATGTTATCGGTGACTTGAACCGTCGTCGCGGTATGATCAAGGATCAAAATGCCGGTACTACCGGTGTTCGCATTAAAGCTGACGTACCTCTTTCAGAAATGTTTGGTTACATCGGAAGCCTGCGTACAATGACATCAGGTCGAGGCCAGTTTTCTATGGAATTTGCTCATTACCTGCCTTGTCCAAACGCGATTTCCGAAAAAGTTATTGCTGATGAGAAAGAAAGAAAAGCAGCTAAAGCCAAAAAGTAGGCTTCTCTTAAAAAATAAAAACCCCGATGATGCAAATCATCGGGGTTTTTTTATGCCCGGGAAAACCTGATAACAAATGACTGACTAATAACTAAAGATTAATTCTCTAACTCCGCTAATAAGGCTTCATACATTTCATTAGGCGTAAGAATAATTCCCTCTTCTTCGCTAACAGGGAATATGGCAATAACAGTATCATCTTCTTCAAGGCCCACAGTCCAACGTTCAAGCCATACATCCAGTTTAATCATTTTAGGCTGGCAATCAGACCACTCTCCTGTTGCCCAGGCATGAGCAAAGTCAGGGTGTGGCCAGACAGGCAAACATACTTCTCCATCAACTGTTGAGAGTTCCACCCACCCATCAGCACTATGAAGACTCCATATCTCTTCCCAGTCGGCAACCTTGCGCATAAAATATTCATAACGTTTATCATCGGAAAGATTGCAGATAGATTCAAACTGTTTGTCGTTAAGTTTATAAGTCATAAATAGGGCTCACTATGGGTTAATCTGGAATGAACAACAATCTGCTTAACTATCTGCCCCACAATAGATGATGGCTGCATCCTTAAATTCTCCTGAAACCCAGGAATCCTTAATCGTAAGCCCCGACCCTTGAAAACTAATATATAACTTACCCGATGCTTTACCCACCTCGGGTATACCACATGACTTAATAGACGATGGTCCCATCTGCCAATCTTCCATGTGAAGCGCATAAGCAAAAGATGCATTCCAACTGGCCGTCTCATCAGATGTAGGTGATGTTTTGATTTGGAAATAACCACCACCAGTAGTCATATCCCTGCCTATCACATTACCTACTGAAGGCTGTTCGGGTAACCAAATGCTAATAATCTGTATGTCTTTTTTCTCAAGCCGGGCTGCAGCAATACCTTTGACCGGATCATATACATAATCACTTACCTCAAGCTTCCAGGCACCTTTATGATCTTGTCTGAATGTGATAGTTCCTGCATGAAATGGCTCACCATTGGCAACCCCTGTTAGAGGAATTGCAGGTATCACTTCATCCAATGCTGTTAAGGACCAGGTCATGCCATAACCCTCAGCAATTTTTTGCGAGGGATTAGACAGGGCATCACCCAATAACTGTTCTTTAGTGTTATTTGCAAGTGTTAAAGACAGCTTGTAAACAGAAACACCTTTAGATTGTGTACCCGCTTTTAATGTTTCTGACTGAAGTGGTTCTAACGTTATAACATCACTTACCCCACCATAGCCATTACCCTTACTATCGAACCATTCACCCTTAATGAGCAATTCTTTTTTCTCATCAGACCGGTTTTTTACAGTAACAGTAGATTCAACAGGGTTTGAAACACCTGATGCACTACCTTGTGCAGAAACAATCTCAATGTCATCTGCTAACTCACTGGCAACATCAATAGAAATATTGATATCACCTTTTTCTATAATTGCGTTATCAGAATTCAAGTTCTTGTTAGTGGCTGAGTCATCTTGCCCACACGAATAAAGAAATAATAATACGACAAAAGCAACAAGGTATTTTTTATTCATAATAATATCTACTATCTTACTCAATGTTATTTATAGATTATTGTTAATAGCCACAACATACAAAAAAGTATTCAAAATACTTTACTGAATTCTAATAAGTCTTGCTCTATCAGCATCTAAAATATCATCAATAGAGACAATATTAAATTCTTGTTTCAGATCAGAATCAGCTGTAGAGGTTATTTTGGTTAATGATGCCGATTGAGTATGTGGCAATGCCCACATAGCTCCTGTGGCAGGATCAACAATAAGCATTCCAACCAATCCACCAAACAGGATATTTCCAAAATACCAACCATCAAGAGTACTATTTATTTCAATGGTCTTGTCTTCATAACCATTTTTCATAAAAGTAACTGTATAATTGGCTTTAACGAAATAACCACGACTACTCCTTAAAAATATTCTTGAGGGGGTAATCCCGGAATGAATCTGTTCACCTTTATTGTTTCTCACCACAAACTTCGAATGTTCCGGAGAGCTGTTTATCCTGACAGAGTATTCAGTTTCACTCACAATGCTCGCACAACTGGAAATAAAAGCTGCCGCCAGCACTATTACAAAAAACCTGATCATTATTTTTTTCATTCTACTTCTCCATTATCACTTATTCATCAGTCGACCAATCGGCATTACAAACATCACAGTATTTTAGAGCCAGTTTATCTTAATAAAGAGCAACTATCCTGTTGTATTTAGTCATTAGCTCTAAAACAACCAATTAGATTAAAGTGAAGCTTATTTTTATCACATCATCTTATCGACTACTGCTTAATCAGAGAAAGTATTTTCTCCAGCTCCATATTGGACCGATAGCATCATGCCACCAGGGTCAAGCCCAGTATAATTAATCATAAAATGATCAAATTTGAAATGCGCAATTAATTCTCTTGCATGATCAACATCCATAAAGCCATCTTCACTAACAGATTCTACTATAATTTTTTAGATGGGTTGTTTATAGATATATTTGACTTGTTGCAGAGTTAACTCGTTCATAAGTTTCAAATCACATCTTATGATATTAACAGAGCATCCATGATATTATTCTTACTCACTT
>CBDUPD010000415.1:0-3134 GCA_965368985.1 uncultured Spongiibacteraceae bacterium
TTGAATGGGCAGTTTGCACTGGCACCAGTGCTGTGCGAGCCATTCTTAAAAAACTGGGTATTGAGTTTTCTTATATTCAGAAAGCGAATCCAGAATGTTTGGGTGACGATCAACATAGCTGGGGCAATTACTATCATCATAATCCTTATGTATTGGCGATTGATATTAAGCAAGCAATGCGTGTGTTAGATGAATATACATTGGACAATTCACCGGGCTGATCATGAAATCGATACTCGGAAAAATTCAGCAGACCGCAATACACAGACCAGATGCAGAAGCTATTTTGTCGCAGTATGAATGTGTCTCATACCGTCAGCTGCAGCAGTATATAGAGCAAGTGGATTTAGAACTGCAATCTTTGAATGTGCAAACTATCGCGATATATATGAGTAATTCTATTGAGTGGATTATTGCTGACCTTGCTGCAGCTAATGCCAGCTTGACCATTGTGCCAATACCGTTATTTTTTTCTCATGAACAAGTGTTACACCTGATTGAAGATGCCAATGTTGAAGTGGTTATTGTTGGATATGACACAGAGTTAGCTTCCTTGCCATTTGATCTGATCTCGTATGAGAAGTCGGAGAGTCTTGATATTGCCTATATTACTTTGCAAGTTAAAACCGCTAGTCACAGCACAGACAAAATCAGCCCAGACAAAATCACTTACACATCAGGTAGCACAGGCAACCCAAAAGGTGTCTGTCTAACAGGTGAGACGATTGTGTCTGTCGTACAATCATTGGCTGACCAGTTAATGGAAGCGAATATAAAACGTCACATCAGTTTATTGCCTTACGCAACGTTGCTTGAAAATATAGCGGGTATCTATTTGCCACTGGCTATGGGTCACTCAATTGTGACTGCAGATGTGAGCAAGATGGGACTTTATTCGAATAACCATTTCTGTGTTGATACATTTATGACAGCAGTTGAATTTTGGCAGGCAAATAGTGTTATTTTGCTACCGCAGATGTTAAAGGCGATAGCAGAAAAGTATCAGCCATCGAAATTATCATCATTAACGTTCATGGCTGTCGGTGGTGGCAAGGTGTCATCTGAGCTGATCAAGTTATGTCACCAACAACAACTGCCTGTTTACGAAGGCTACGGCTTATCAGAATGTGCTTCAGTCGTTAGTCTCAATACGCCCTCTGCACATCGTGTGGGTAGTGTCGGTATACCCCTGCCACATCCCAGTGTGTTTATTGATGAATCAGGTGAGTTGATTGTGAAGGGTAGTGCCATGCTGGGCTATCTGGGTGAAGATAAAGATTCACCTGCCAGTATTGCAAGTAGTGACAATTTGACTAGTGATATTACCACAGGAAATATTGCCACAGGAGATATTGCCTATCTTGATAAAGATGGTTTTCTGTATATCACCGGTAGAAAGAAAAACACCATTATCAGCAGCTTTGGACGCAATATTTCTCCAGAGTGGGTGGAGTCGAGTTTTCTGGTTAACCCGCAGATACAACAGGTTGCTGTTTTTGGAGAGGCACAACCCTGCCTATCTGCCATTATTATTACCAATAGTGATGTAACTGAAGAAATGCTTGTAGTTACTATTAAAAAGATAAATGAAACCTTGCCTGATTATGCGCGCATCAAGCGCTGGCAGATAGGTGACCAAAAGTTCTGCATGGAGAATGGTCAGCTAACTGAAAACGGCAAGCTATGTCGAAATGTTATACATCAAACCTATAAAAAATTTCTAGATCAATTGGAGGAAGTCGCATGAGCGCCTATCAAGCCCCTTTACTTTCAAATGAAGATATTGAACAAATCAAACAGACTCTGGCAGCTGATGGGTGGATATTACTGCGTGGCAGAGAAACTGACTCCAATACCTTTAGCCATATGATGCAGCAGTTATGTGGACGTTTGACGTTTGACCCTGCCAGACAATATATCACTGAAGCAACTCAGAAAGTGGATGCTGGCACTGGCCCTGTTGGTCTGCATATCGAGAATGGCAATACACCGCTGCAGCCTGATATTGTTGCTTTCTTTAGTAAGCGTAGTGCAAAAAAAGGTTCTCAATCAACCGTCTGCGATGGGGCAGAAATGTGGAAGCATATGTCACCGGCATTACAAAAGAAATTCAGCCAGAAAATTACCGTAACACGTACCTTGCCTGAGGTTTTGTGGAAACGGTATGTGGCAACAGCCCTCGATATAGAAACCCCGGAATCGGTTACTTTTGACAATCTTGAAACATTTCTGACTAAGGTTTCCGGCCAAAAAGCAGAATTGTTTGAATCGGGTGAATTGCGCTATGAGCTGACTCTAAATCCGGTATTGAACGAGAATATGAGTTCCAAAACTGCTTTTGCGAATGCTATTTTAGGCCCATCTTATAATTATGAAGCGCCGGAATATCAGTGTGAAGATGGAACAGATATCTCACAAGAATTAATTGATGAGCTAAAGGAATTGGCAGAACAGTTTACCCATGAAGTGCAATGGCAAGATGGTGATATTGTAGTCATCGACAACAAGCGAGTGATGCATGGTCGAAGAGCCATTGTTGGCCCCTTGTCTGAACGTGAACTGTTTATCGGAATGGGCGACTTATAGCCTCATATAAAGCGTCTTAAGGTTGTCTTAAGTTATCAGCACTAATATATGATTTAAGACAAAGGAGAATCAACATGACAAACGCTAACAAGAAACAAGAAACAGTCGCTCTCTTAACGGGGGCAACGGGTGGTATAGGTCGGGCAATTGCATCAAGACTCTATGCGGATGATGCTACCTTGATTCTTGTGGGGCGTGATAAGGAGTCATTAGAAATTTTGACAAAAATGCTAGAAAAAAAGCATAAATCAGAAGGTTCAATTTATTTTTGTCAGGCAGATATTGCAACAGAGGAGGGCAGGGATAATTTATTGGCACTTATTGATTCTTTACCAGTTAAAATTAACCTGATGATCAATAGTGCGGGGATTAATGAATTTAAATTTCTTGAACAGCAACAAGATGCGATGTTAGAAGATATTATGCGTGTGAATGCAATTTCTCCCATGTTGCTAATTAAGCATTTACTTCCCTATTTTAAACAACAGCAACGAGAAGTACAGATTATCAATGTGGGATCTACATTTGGTAGCATAGGTTATCCTGGC
>CBDUPD010000416.1:0-3122 GCA_965368985.1 uncultured Spongiibacteraceae bacterium
TAGGTCAGGTTTGAAGCTGTTGTATCGTGCGCGGCAAATAACAGAAAGTTTATATGTGATGCTATATCTTCATCGCTAAAGTAGTTGCCTTCAGTATCAGTCTCACGGGTAAAAAGAGAGAAAATATCTTTTTTATGACTATGCCGTCGGGATTCTATCTGGTTGATTAGAAAAGATTTCATATAACGCTTGGCCTGTTTTCCTTTACGCCATTTAGTGAAAGGTAGCAGGGCAGAATCGATACGGATAATACCAATCATGCCATCGGTTATTTCGTTAAATGTCTGGGAAATACGTTGGGCTTCAGTACCTTTAAAGTCTTCAATTCCCAAAAAAACTTCTGCAGCAATATCCAGCAGGGTAGTTTTTATATTGGGGAAAAAGTGGAAGTTATTATCATTCGCCCAAGGCTTCAGGTTTTCTTCCATGATCGGGTTAAGAATGTCGACATAATGTTTCATTGTTTCGTTTTTGAATGCTGTTTGAAACAAGCGTCTATGTATACGGTGCTCATCAAAATCTCGCATGAGTAAGCCGCCGCCGTAGAATTCACTGAGATTGTCCAGATAGCCCATCTCATTTGAAAAGTTTTTTTCATGGTCGAGATAGATCAGTTTGTTAATGTCCGCACTCATGCACAACAGGGTTGTGTGGCCGATCAGGCGAATTTTAGAAACGGGGCCATAGTTTTGATAATGTTCATCCATCAAGCCCTGAAAATCTTTTATTAAATCAAACGTACGGCCAACAAAAGGAAAGCCTTTGGTGCCAGGAATATGCCCAAGCTGGTTGTTATTGGGCTTTCGTTTATAAGAGAGATCTATATTGCTTTTTAACGACATTGCTTACCAAAATCAGGCCCTATTAATACTTGAGTATAGTAGTTGGTTATAGAATTGTTACAGCAGTTTGGTTAATTGTGTTTAACTTATTATTTGTGGTGTTTTAGGGGGAGTAAGGCCAGAAAAAGAGTTTGAAGGTATTCTTCGCACTGCCGGGCTTATTGCCTACACGTGTTGATCAGGCAGGCTTTTCGGCAATAACCACGGCTCGTTTGGGTGCAGGGTGACCTTCAATGGTTTTGTTGATGTCGTCAGGGTCAAGAAAGTCTTTCAGTGACTGAAAGGTCATCCATTCTGTTGTGTGTTGTTCTTCCAGACGGGTTTGATCAATATCAACGGTTCGAATATTTTTAAAGCCCAGGCGATGCAGCCAACTTTCAAGTGCAAGGGCGCTGGGTAAAAACCAGACATTACGCATTTGTGCATAACGGCCTTCAGGAACAAATACGGTATTCTCATCACCATCTACAACCAGGGTTTCAAGCACTAATTCACCGCCCGGGCGCAGAGCGTTTTTCAGTTCTTCAATATGTTCAAAAGGCGAACGGCGGTGATAGAGTACACCCATTGAAAATACCGTATCAAAACTTTGCATATTAGCCGGTAGATCTTCACTCATAAGAGGCAGTAAATACACCGGTTCTTTGGGCATGTAGTGTTTAAAGGTTTCGAATTGAAATACGAATTTGGGTGATGGATCAATGCCCAATACAAACTTTGCACCGGCTCCACGCATACGCCAGCAGTGATAGCCGCTGCCGCAGCCGACATCGAGAACAATTCGATCTGTCAGGTCTGACAGGTAGGGTTCAATTCGTTGCCACTTCCAGTCAGATCTCCATTCTGTATCAATAAACAGGTCAAATAACTGAAAAGGACCTTTGCGCCATGGGTGAAGTGTCATCAGGTTTTCTTTAAGTGCCGATAACTGTTGTTTTGACAGGGCAGGGTCGCAGTTAAGACTGATTGTGTCCTGATTTAGCTGGTAGCTAACATCGGTAACACCAGGAAGTGCATTAATAACGGCTTTCCAATCAGAAAGTTCTCCATGAATACGTGCATTTAAGCGATGGTCGATAGCCAGTTTAAACTCTTCTGAAAAGTCATTCAGGCTAGTGTTTTGAATATGTTCGAAAAACGGCAGGTAATTAATCATATTATTTGTAGGCGACTAAAGAGACAAAATTGAGGCATTGTAATCCGATAATCACTTTAGAGAAACCAGCGTCAGTTAATCGTTGTTTATGTGTTTCGAGTGTCTCGGGGATGAGTACGTTTTCAATAGCAGTTCTTTTTTGGGCGATCTCCAGATCGCTATAGCCTTGATGTTTTTTGAACTGATGGTGAAGTTCTGTGAGCTTTTCCTGTTCATAGGCATCGGTACACTCTATTTTTTCAGAGAGAAACAGTGCTCCGCCTGTAACAAGAGAATCTGCGATGCGGGTTAATAAAGGTAATCGCAGGCTCTTTTCAATAAACTGCAGGGTGAGGTTCATACTGACAAGGCTGCTGGTAGTAAATTGAATATCGAGAATATCACTGCAGAGAATGTCGACAGGCGTTGATGAGTTATCCTGTTTGATTGCTTGCTGGCAATGTTCAATCATGGCCCTGGAGTTATCAACGGCGATTATCTTGCAATTGCTTTTTTGGATGTTGTGTCTAATGGCAAGAGTTGATGCGCCAAGAGAGCAGCCAAGATCATAGCAGCAGGTATTTTCTTGCACGGTTTTTTCAGCCAGTACCCCAAGCATATCAAGCATCATCGGGTAGCCGGGTACAGAACGTTTGATCATGTCATCAAACACATTGGCAGTTTGTTCGTCGAATTTGAATGCGTTTACCAGTTTGCGGGTTTGCGCATACAATTGGTCTTTTTTGGTCACGATAAAATTACGGTTATATAAAAGTTGTATTTTATATAATATAAGCGCCTACGGCTAACTCTTACAGATATTGGATAAAAATATGGCAGCCCAGGGCGACTCTATAAAAAGTATTATCTATGCATTGATAGCAAATGGATCTATAGCCATTGCCAAGTTTGTCGCTGCATTTATTACCGGGTCAGGCTCCATGCTTGCTGAGGCCATTCATTCGAGTGCTGATTGTGGTAACCAGCTATTGTTGTTGTTTGGTTTAAAGCAGGCGAAACAGGCCCCTGATGATGATTGCCCGCTTGGCTACGGTAAAGAGGTATATTTCTGGTCGTTTATTGTTGCCATTATGCTATTTACGATGGGTGGATTGTTTTCAATTTATGAGGGTGTGCATAAGTTG
>CBDUPD010000417.1:0-3119 GCA_965368985.1 uncultured Spongiibacteraceae bacterium
CCACGAAGTGTTTTGGGTCTTCGAGCACGGAGCTGACGCAGTCACAGGGGAAATAGGCCATTATTCAGAGGTTCCCTAACTGTGATGGATGGCTTGGAAGTGAGTAATGATCTCTTTATTGTGGAGTATCGAGTAAAACAGACACTTCTTTAAATAACTGTCCTTTGGGTGAGCTCATATCAATAATAAAATTCAGAAATGGCTCGTTAATTGGTTGGGAGCTGGTAACAAGAAGTGTCAGGCCGCCCTTGTTATCTTCAAGAACTGAAAACTTTAATAATTGATGAGCATGGCTAAATTCAATACCCATTTTTTGATAGGTATCAAAACTTGCAATGGTAAATTTTAATTGAGTTTTGTCCAGCTCGTCTTGGCTGTTAATAGGTAGCTCAATAAATACCCTCTCTCCCAGGGAGGAGTGTAGAATTTCTTTACCCAGTCCCATGGCAAAAGCCTGACTATTCAATATGATGCCAATAATGATTAGCAGTTTGATGAAGATTTTCATAAATTCATTCCTGATTGTTCTTTAGCATGCCGAAACTTCAGGCGGTGTGCAAGTTGCTATCGGGTGTCGTGAACTATTGATCAGGGTTAGGTGAGTTTTTTGAAAGCAGGCGTTCGTAACATGTGCCGAAAATGGGCTAACCATGAATGGTAGGCGAGTGTGGTTTGAAGCAGTGAATAGTTTAGTTCGGTGTATCAAGTAATACGGATACTTCTTTAAAAAGTTGGCCTATGGGCGAATTCACATTAACGATAAAGTCGAGGTAGGGCTCTTTAATAGACTTTGAAGAGGTAATGATAAGTGTAAGGCGGCCATCGTCACTGGGCACAATGGAAAGTTTGAGCGACTGATGTTCCTGGCGAAAGTCAACATTCATTAGTTCATAAACTTCACTATTGGCAACAGAAAGTCGTAATTGATCCTGGTCGATTCGGTCAATACCCGAGATAGGCATTTCTATCAAGAGTTTTTGCCCTAGTGAGGAGTGCAGTGTTTCATTGCCCAGACCTAGTGAAAATGCAGGGGTAGCCCAGAGAATTATCAGAGTGAGAAAAATCTTATTGAAACTCTTCATATCAGGTTACCTGCGTAGGCTGAACATCACAAAATTGGGTTATAAGTGCAAGTTTAGACTACACACGGTAAAATGCCGCTTTTGACGATAAAAGGGCAATTAACAATGACGACCGTTTTTAAAACTCCGCATGACCTTAAGGCGAAAGAAGGTGAGAAACTGGGTGAGACCGAGTGGTTAACCATTGATCAGGATCGAATTAATCTATTTGCTGATGCTACGGGTGATCATCAATGGATACATGTTGATCCTGAAAAAGCCAAAGATGGTCCGTTTGGGGCATGTATTGCTCATGGATATTTAACATTGTCTCTGGTTAATTTCTTTTTGCCACAAATTATCGATGTGCAAGGTATTAAGATGGGTGTAAATGTTGGTCTTGATCGTGTGCGTTTTCCTTCGCCAGTTGCTGTGGGCTCAAAAATTCGTGGTGTGGGTGAATTGGTCAGTGTTGAAGAGATTAAGGGCGGTGTTCAGTCGATTGTACGTGTGACTGTTGAGATTGAAGGCGCTGACAGGCCGGCTTGTGTGGCGGATACTATCTCTCGTTATTTCCCTGCAGAATAAACAGGCTTCCGATAAGCTATCTACGTTGCTGTAGCGGCGTTAAATTCAGGCTCGAAATGCTCATTTATAAATATAAACTCCGCATTCTTGCCTGATTTTCCTTGCACCAACTGCCTCAAAAACGCTTTTCAGTAGCCTGTTGAGTACCTTTCAAAATTACCTCTTTCTGCAATAGCGGCGTCGGTAACATGCTCAAAGACCCAAAACGTTTCACGGGGTCGGGCTCTCCTCAAGTATTAATATATATTTCGGTTTTGCGCGCGCTATCTCCTTGCTCTCCCGAAAAAATCCTGCTGTTTAAAGGTGCTTTCTGATAGATATAAATATATCTGAGCTTTGACGGGTTTAATCCCGAATCACAGCATAGCTCTTACAGGTTGAGGTATAAAATATGTTCAGGCCGAGTGGGTCGGCCTGCAACATTTTTTAAACTAGCTGGCAATCGCGGTTACGTTATCGGCAGCTTCTTTTTCAAGTAACACCTCAGGCTTGCCTTTCATTGCTCGTTGCATTTTTTCTTTGTTGTGTGCTATCAATAAACCAAGAGCTTCTATGGCATCTTCAGGAATCCCCTTGATTTCCTGTTCTACCCAGCAGCTGATATTGGCTGCCAGCTCAAGCATCTTGTCGTGTTCTTCAGCTGTCTTTTTATCATCAAACAGCTGACCGTCTTTATCGCACTTCCACATAGGTATTAAAGCCATCGTAAGCCCCTCTTTATTAATGTACTGTATAAGCGTACAGTATATTATATTTATGTCAAGAGCGAGTTAGAATAGGTTTTTGCACTGACTATTGGGCTAATCCATGTTTGATGATCTATCGACTAAAATTCTCCAGGCACAAAATGAGTGTGCGTTGTCCTGGATAAGCAGTGATGGCTCACCAGCAGCAACGGTGGTTAGTTATCTGTTTGCCGATAATTGTTTATGGATGACTGCTATTTCCGGGTGCTCCCGGGATATTGCCATAAGTCGTGACGGTCGTGTTGCCGTTGTAGTGAGTGGTAAGGGTAGTGAGCAGGGAGATACTCGCTGTGTGTCGATGAGGGGGCATTGCGAAGTTCTTCGTGATAAAGAAACACGCGCATGGTTTTTTCCCCGTTTTGCTGAGCGAGTGTTGGATAAAAGTCCTGTTGGAGCGGGAATTATGGCCTCATCAATGGATAATGCAACAAATATGATATTGAAGTTCTCTCCTGAAAAAATCATCTCTTATGATGCGCAAAAAATGATGCATGCAGCAAATTCTATGTAGCAACCTCTGGTTTGTTATCTGGGTGTTCGGGGTATTGATTGCTTAGCATTAATGAATTGTAATAATAGAAAGGCATACAGATGATGGGTGTAAACTCGCCATTTTACTGCAGTACAGGCGGTTTTTAGAATCTAATAAGAAAAAATGTTTGTTTTAACAGTTTTTATTCACTAATAATCTGTTAAAACATTTTGCTATGTTGCCTGTTTGGTC
>CBDUPD010000418.1:0-3114 GCA_965368985.1 uncultured Spongiibacteraceae bacterium
TATTTTCTCCATGACTGCGTCAGCTCCGTGCTCAAATCCTCATTTACCTCAAGTAGCAGCAATCGCTCCAGGCGATTGCTCTGCATACATTCTGTCCATGGGGATAAACTGCGGTTTTCCGAGCGGTATTTTCTTGTCATGAAAAAAATATTCTCATTATTCAGAGACTCCATGGATAATGGACGTTAAGTTAATTGTATTGTTGAACATTGCTGCTGAGGTTTTGAAATGAAGTATTTTATTGTATTCATGCTATGCATGATTTTTTCTGTTAAGAGTATCTGTAGTGAATTTGATGATATCAAAAAGCTTGCTGAGCAAGGGGATGCAGATGCCCAGTTTGAGCTTGGGTTAATGTTTGATTTTGGTGCAGACGATGTTCAGCAGAATTATCGGCATGCTTTTAGATGGTATAGCGCTGCAGCTGAACAAGGTGAGGTAGGAGCTCAGGTTGCCATAGGTACTATGTTTAGTGTGGGCAAGGGTGTGGAGCAGGATTTTTCTCAAGCATTCATCTGGTTTGAAAAAGCAGCTAAATCAGGAAGTAGTAATGCCCAGGTTGGTTTGGCTACCTTGTATGCTGAGGGTTTGGGGGTGGAGAAAAATTATGTAAAGGCTTATGCATGGTATAAGGCTGCAGCCATGCAAGGTGATGAAGATGCAATTAATAATATCAGAAAAATTTCTAAAAAAATGACAGTATCCCAGATTGAGCAGGCCAAAAAGTTGTCTAGTGAAATCCAGAGCTCGATAGGCTAATGATATAGTTGTGGTTTGTCATTTTAATTAGTGATATTGTTTTGTTATTGATTAGTTCGTTAGATAGGAAAAGGAAACAGGATAAGTTGCCGATGATATTTTATTTTATTAGAAGATCCCTCGTTCTAATGGTGATGACTTTTTGTGGTTTTGTGCATGCTGATATTGTAGTTGTTAGTTATGTTGATATGCCTGATATATCTAAAAAAATGGCAAAACAAATTTTCCTGAAAAAAGTGACTGAGCTACCTAATGGAATGTCAGTGACTCCTATTGATCTCAAAGATGGAGAATCGATTAAATGGGAGTTTTACAAATCCATTGCTGGTAAACGGCCATCTCAAATCTATGCTTATTGGTCCAGATCTGTGTTTAGTGGCGGGGTGAGTCCTCCTGAGCAGGTTAATTCTGTGAGTGCTCTAAAAATAAGGTTGCAAAATGAGCCTGGCACCGTTGGATATATGAATGCAGATGATGCAACTTCTGATATGACAGTACTTCTGCGAATAAACAGTTAACGTTAATAATATCTTAAAATAGAAAAACTAACTGACATGCTGCTTCCAGTGTGTTGAATTTGTAATGGATGTAATAATGAGGAATGGATAACAGGTAATGGAACGAAAAAATTGCTGGGAATTTATGCAGTGTGGAATGGAAGAAGGTGGGGTAAATGCCGAAAAACATGGTGTATGCCCAGCTTCTATAGGTGGATTATGCGATGGTGTAAATAATGGGCGTTTTGCGGGCAGGTTCTGTTGGGCGATACAAGATACAAAATGTGGTTGTAAAAAGCAGGGAACAAAAGAAGAGCAGTTGATGAATTGTATTAATTGCAAATTTTTACAGAAGGTAAATGACGATGAGGGTAGGGAATTTATCTTGATGCCGCCATGGGTAGAATTCTTTAAATAACAGGTTGTTACAAAGATTATTGGCAAGACGTCCGTTAAAAATAAATGAGTGTTTTTTGATCAGTAATAATAGGGTTCAGATAATCTTGTATTCAGTTATTTTCGTTCTTTTGAATACTTTCAATACCTTACAGCTCCACCTCGATTTTGTTGCTCCATTAATAAAAACTGAACCTTGAATCAGCTATCAAAATAGCGATAATGAACTGCAAATAATATGAATCCACCTTATATTAGTTCTTCAGGCTAATAGGTTTTCCTTAATTAATTCAGTAATTACTCATGCGACGATTTGCTTACCGTAGAAGATTATGACTCCAGCTACTCAGCATATTCATCAAAATGGCACCCGTCTTGTTCATTTTTTATCCAATATGATGGGTGAGGATGCCAGAATATCGCATAAAAACTTTGCCCAGCGTTTGGGGCAACAGATCGACCTGTCTGATTCTTTTGCATTATCGGATGCGCTGCATGGGCTATCGAGAATAGTATTTGAGCAACACACGCCTGCTGATAACGGGCTGAAAGAAGAGTTTCTTCAGACGCGGGCAAAACTGGTTGAATCTATTATTAAAAGCTTTGTACCTGATATTGGTAGCATGCAATTTAATTTGCCCGTCCCTGATGCTGAATCACTTATTGATGATAAAAAAGCATTTGCGCCTTATTTAAGGTTTTATGCAACGCTTCAAAGTGATATGGAGTATAAGGCGCATAAACTACGATTACGTGCCAGAAAAACCGTAGCAGGTGTCTCTCTGGAGCTGGCACAATTGGCTGCGCTGGATGAGGCTTTGGGCAATACACTGGCAGTGCAAACACGAAAAATATTCACAGTAATCCCCAAGTTGCTGGGTAAGCGTTTTCAGTATTTGCGAGAGCAGCACCTACATGATATCGCAGATAAAAAAGATGATGATCCGGAATTGTGGCTACAGCCTGATGGCTGGTTGGCACAATTTTATCAAGAAATGCAGAGCCTGTTGCTAGCTGAACTCGATGTTCGCTTGCAGCCGGTAGTAGGGCTTATAGAAGCCCTTGACGAAGAGGTAGATAGAATCTCATGACAAAAAAACTTTCAGTTGCGGCTTTTTTGCTGGGCGCTATTACAGTTGTCTGGATGGGTAAGGCTTTCATTGGTAGCAATCTGATGGCGTTGGCTGTTACAGCGGTTATTGGTGCTGTTTATGTAGCAGGTTTTGTTGAGCTCTACAGGTTTCAGCAAGCAACTTCTACGTTGTCGAACGCCTTGTTAAACATGAGAGATAAAGTCTCTGTGCTTGATGACTGGATAAACAAACTTCACCCATCGTTGCATAATTCTGTTCGCTTGCGCATTGAGGGTGAGCATCTTGGTTTACCTGCGCCGGTAATGACTCCCTATCTTGTCGGTTTATTGGTTATGTTAGGTTTGCTGGGTACTTTTATCGGTATGGTT
>CBDUPD010000419.1:0-3101 GCA_965368985.1 uncultured Spongiibacteraceae bacterium
CGGCTAAAAATGCCTAACAAGCGCAGGTTACGGAAAACCTTTCCGTTCCTTCGTCACTACAAGTTTTCCGCAACTGCGGGCGTTAAATGTCTTAAAACTGATCGTAGTGTCCGCCAATAGCGAAGATATAGATGTAGTCATCATCAAATTTATAAACAACTCTATCTTTTTGGCTAAGTCGCCTTGACCATAATCCAGAAAGGTTATGTTTTAATGGTTCAGGTTTGCCAGTTCCTTCTGCTGTGTTGTTTCGCATCATCTCTTTCAGTTGTCTACAAAGCACCTTATGTAATTTCTTATCCTGCTCTCTGAGTTTCTCGTAAGCTTCCCAGGTATTACCCTCAAAGACCAGTGATCTCATTTAGCTCCTCCTTGCTAGGTTTGTATCCTTTCTTCTTCGTGTGGGTTTCAAGAGATTCAGCTATCTGGCTCATCAGGTTCGTATTTTGCAAAACATATAAAGTTTCTTGTTCACGCTCCCAATCCTCGGCACTTATCACAACAAAATCTTCACCGGTACGCCTAGTTACTTTTAAGGGCATGTGGTTCGCAACTATTTGTTCTACAAAGCTTTTTAGGTTGTCTCTAAACTTATTTACGCTTACACTATCCATATAATCACCAAATTTAATCGTACGGCATTTCCGTACAGTATAGGCGGGTAGCCTTAACAAGTCAAAGCACGCGGACTTGGTAAAGCTGTCATCTTTTTTGCAAAAAAACGCAAAAAAAGCCGCCAACTTCACCAGGCTGGTGTTTGAGGTGTCGTTGAGGCTGTAGAAAAACTCCAAAGGCTTTTTTTTAAAAGAAATTATCGTGTGGAGAGTTGCCTCAAATAAATATTATTGATGTCAGAAGACTCAGAAATTACGTAGAAGAACGTTTATGATCGTGAAAATACTATCAAAAAGCAAACTGTTAGTTTTTCTACACCCTCGTTAACCTCTAAAGTGATCATCCAGTTTATCTAACAGTTCTAATCCTTTTTTAACATTACCAGTGGCAGCTAATGCCCTAAATCTAGTCTCAATATCAAACTCAGCAAGTGCCTGGGTAGAAAGCTCTTCTACTAATTTATTTACGCTTATTTTTCTATATTGCGCCATTGCTTTAAGTCTTTCATGCTTATCATCTGGTAGGCGTACAGTTAATGTAGACATATTTATTTACCTCTCAAAAAGGTTTCAGGTGTTAGTATTTTCAAATTCTCAAATGTTAATTCGGCTCCAGTTAAATCCTTTATATTATTTGTAATAATTAAATTACTATTACCAGCAACAGCAAGCTCAATCAAAAAATTGTCGCCTTCATCCTTCAAGTTTGGTCTCCATAAAAAATATATTGGCACCCAGTGGCACACACTATAGTAGGCATTTAATAGTTCACGTACTTCTGTCGTGCTAAGTGGGCATAAATCAATGATATTTTGGCGTCCACTTACATCCTCATAATCTTGAAATAAGGCATTACTAATCAATGGTTTATATTTCCCAAGTAAACATTGCCTTAATATTTCTCTGCTTGGGCCTGCCTTTCCAATCAAGGCACTTATAAGTACACTGGTATCAATAACTATAGTCTGTATCATGGTATTAATGATAGCATATATGCTATCATAGTCAAATATAAGGTTAACAGGCCAAGCAGCCTCAGTCGCTGCGCTCCTTGGACAGCCTTGCCATTGCTCGTTTTGTGCATGGCTTCGCCATTATTGCACAAAATCATCAACAACAAGTCTGCCGCTGTTGGCGGCGTTGAGCCTGTAGCAAAACTCATTAAAAAGTCATAAAAACACAAAATTATGCTAAAATAAGCCAACTAATTTAAGATGTTAGTATGGCAAACTTCATTTCAAACAACATCCAACAAACTTCAATGATCGTTATCGACTTTGAAGAACAAGTCTATAACGATCCATATGCTAGAACATTACATCTACTCATAGAGAACCATATAGACCTGTCTGCATTTTATATGCAATATAATAATAAAGAAGGCAGTAGAAAGGCTTACGACCCAGCCATGATGCTTAAGTTGATTTTCTTTTCTTACTATAAAGGTATTACCTCAAGCCGTGATATGGCTTGGCACTGTAAAAATAATATTATTCTTCGTTCATTATGCTGTGACAACGCACCGCATTTTACCAGAATTGCTAAATTTGTTAGCTCTTACCCTGATGCAATCGAATCTGTTTTCGAGCAGGTGTTATTGGTATGTGATCAAAAACGTTTGTTAGGTCATGAATTAATTGCCATTGACGGCTGTAAGATGTCATCGAACGCAGCCAAAGAACACTCTGGAACATTCAGTGAGCTTAGTAGCAAGCGTGAAAAGATACGAAAAAAGATACGATGGTGTCTCAGTGAGCACAAAAAACTCGATGCTCGGCGACCTAAGGAAAAAGATCGAAAGCAACAACTTAAACAAGAAGCCGAAACACTGGAAAAGTAATTCAATAAAATCAACAAATTTCTCAACACTGAACAACCTGGAATCGGACAAGCCAAGAAGCCTAAGGAAGTTAAAAGTAATATGACCGACAATGAATCCGCAAAAATAACAACCAGCAAAGGCACTCTTCAGGGCTATGTTGGTTTAGGTGCGGCGGTTAAAAAACACCAGGTGATAGTTGATGCTCAGGCTTTTGGTGAAGGACAGAAATACCATACACTATTTCCTGCTTTACAGAAGATTGACCAGCGCTATAGAAAAGCGGGTATTAACAAACAAATAATTGATGATCAAATCGTTATCGCAGCTGATACTGGCTTTGCCAGTGAAGAAAATTATAAGAAATTAAAAGCGGATGGTTACAATGCTTATGTACCTGATCAGCATCATAGAAAACGCGATAAAAAGTTACAGGGTCAAAAAGAAAAATACGGCAAGCGCCATCAAGATAAAGTGGTTGGCATTAAGCAGGTGATTGCATCGTCGGAATTTAATTTTAATGCCAAGAAGAAAAGTTGTGTCTGCCCTGCAGGTAATACTATGTGGCTTAGAGGAGAAACAGATGATGGTCAAGGCAAATATAAAGTCACGTTTGAAGGCAATCTAACGGATTGCAGACATTGTGAATTAAACGATCGTTGTATGCG
>CBDUPD010000420.1:0-3091 GCA_965368985.1 uncultured Spongiibacteraceae bacterium
GACGAACAAAGACGTTTTCAGGTTTCATAATAAGAATCTTTGTAATTAATTATAAACCGCAGAGTATCGTATATAATTTGTGATTTAAATATTTACTTAAGGGATTGTAATACAAAGAATTTTTCTGGTTCACTTTTAGGTGAGCTCAATACACTTTAACAATGGCAACAGCATCACCCAAAGAGACTACACAGCACCACTAAAAACTGTAAACCGGCAGTTTTGGCTATGCAATTTCTTCAATTGTTACTGAAGATGCTTCTACTGAGGATTTCTTACCATAACGTAACATCATTAGAGCAGGAGCAATAATAAAATCTGCAAACAGCGCTAACACAATACACAATGCGGTCAGTCTACCAAAATTGTCCATGCCAAGAATATCGGATAACAGGAAGGTCATAAATCCAAAAAACAAAACAATACTGGTTATCATCAAGGCCCTGCCGGTTGACATTAATGTTTCATCTATCGCTCGTGCCGCATCGCCGTGACGTGCAAAAGCCGTTTTAAAGCCATGCATAAAATGTACGGTATCATCCACACAAATTCCCAGGGCGATAGACCCGATCAATATAGTGAATACATCCATAGGAATATCCACTATCGCCATCAGGGCAATAACACTGATAATGGGTAAAAAATTCGGCACCATACTAAGCACACCATCAATAATACCCCGCATTAACAATATCATCATAAAGGTTATCGCTAATGCCGCAATCATATAACTTTGTGCTGCAGACTCAATCATTGCTGTAAACATGGTGCTGAAAATAGGTATTACTCCGGTAATATGCATCTCATACTTTGGCCCCATGGCATCCCGATAACGGCTTCTCAAAATATCCTGAAATTCCTTAAAAACGATGGCGTCTGCCCAGGGCACAATAATGGTAATACGTGTTTTTCTGAAGTCTCTGTCGGTATACATATACAAATCATCAGCTTCATCCATCTCTATTAACAACAACTCTTGAGCAATCAACTCCTGATCATCAGGAACAATATAAGCCTCAGGTGTATTACCATTAAATGCCTGATTAGTCTCTTTCACCAGATTAACCAGGCTATTGATAGAAACAATTTCTATACCAACAATTTCGCCACCCTCAAGACCACTCAACCAGTCATCTAACCGCTGTAAAAACTCAGGATCAAGAACACCTTGATTTTTACCGGTATCAATAACAATCTCTACCGGCATTGAGCCAGTGATCTTATTTTCGATCACCTTAATTGCCTGCTTCACAGGCGTATCATCCGGAAACCATGTGAGTGAATCTTGAGAAAAACGCAGATTAGGCACCTGAGACATAGCTAGCAGGGAAAAAACCAAAGCCAGGCTAACTATTTTCTTCGGGTGATGTGTTGAAAGGTAAATGCAAGCCTTGGTAAAACGATACAGCCAGCCACCCTCTTTCATTTTATCATCTGCAGCAGTCTCTTTTCGCTTTATCGGCAGCAAGGTAATAAGCACAGGTATCATGGTAATAGTAATACAAAAGGCAATAATTGAACCCAGTGCAGCAAACAAACCCAAACTGGAAATAGGTTGAATATCTGAAATCGAGAAAGTAATTAAACCGGCAGCTGTTGTTAAGCTGGTAAACAACACTGCTATACCCGTATGATTTAATGCATAGAGTAAAGCGTCATGTTTAGATGCTCCTTCATCATAGTTTTTATAAAACACGCTAAGTAAATGAACCGAGTCACCGATACAAACTGCCAATAAAAATGAAGGCAATATCGATGTTGTAATCTGCATCGGATAACCTAACAATGGCATCAAACTGATACAGCTTACAATACCGATAACCATAACCGTTAATGGGATAAATACACCCGACACACGTTTAAATAATAAGGTAAGAAAAAAGCCAACCATTAACAAGGCAACTGATGTAAACACACCAAAATCATGTTGTATCACGGTACTCATATAAGAACCCATGGCTGGTGTGCCACCTACATATATTTTGCCACCATTAAAACGATCCTTGAATTTTTCAGCCACTGCCTGAATCTCATGCGACCCTGCCAGAATCTCGGCATCTCCCATATTCGCAAAACTCTCACTACCATCTTTGTTTTTAACCAGAATATAGGGAATCTGTTTTACAAAAATGGCGACGGTGTCTTCTTCATGATTGATTAACCTCCCATAATAAATACCTTTACCGCGAATACGCTCCTTGATCTGCTGCAAGTCTTCCTCTGTTTCAGGGAACTCTTCAAGCAGGTCTTCAGCAATCAAGTCATCATCTTCACCATAAATACTACGAACATTAACCAATGACTCTACTGATTGCAGTTTGCTGACACCGAGGGCCAAAGCTTCATGAAATTCCTTCAGTGTCTTGAGAAAATCAATACTGAATACATCTACCCCTGTAACAACCACAACAAAAAATTCATCACGACCAAACTCCTTACGAAAGGCATCATAATCAACGATAGGTTTGGCATCAGGGTGCAAATAACTTTCAGCTGCAGTATCAATTTGCAGATTGGGTAATTGCATTACCAGCATGGCAAATACAATAGATAAAACGAACAGGGCTGTTTTTGGCCAGCAAATAAAAACCTGCCCCAGGCTAACGAAAAAGCTTTCAGTCTTCATGACATTGTACTTAATTTATTATTATGCGATAACAGAGTATCTTAAATACCATGCTTTTTGAATGATTACTTAAGAAAAATAATTCGACTAACTAATGCAAGCTATAAACGCATACGCCTGACTGAATCCCATATCTCGGCATAAGCCATTGCCGGCCGCGAAGAAGCTGCAAAAGTCTCCAGTGGCGCTTTACGAAGTCCCATTTTCTCAGTCACACTTGAATATGGCACAGTAATGGGAAAGATGATGGTCTTACGTTTTACGCAAAGCTGATCATGTATCTCTTTATGCATGTTTTTTCTCGCGTCCATCAGGGTAAAAAAAGCACGTAACTTCGGAGGCTCTGTAATTTTCTCCTTCACATAATCCCTTAACTCCTCAAGCATGCGTACAGCAAGTACGGTAGGAATCATGGGGATTAATACCAGATCGGCGGCATGTAACAGGCTTTCATTCGATACCGTT
>CBDUPD010000421.1:0-3086 GCA_965368985.1 uncultured Spongiibacteraceae bacterium
ACACTCAACAGTAAATTCCTCAAAGATTTTATCAACAAACCTTATTTCACTGAATCAGCAAAAGTCCAGATCATCAATAAGTCACAAAAAGGCAAGCCGATTATTAGCCTGGGCTCTGCTCAATCAGAAAAGCCTGGTCGCTTCGACCTTCCATTTACCGGAGGCCAACTGGTTGTTCATGTTAACACCAACAGCAACAACGAAATAACAACACCTTTTATGATTATTTATCTTGTTGTTGCTCTTGGAGCAGTTTTCATGACAGGCCTGACTTTTGTTATCTACCAGCTTAATCTTCGAGCCATTAAACAAGACTGTGAATCCATAGTACGCTTTGCCGAATCCAAATCAGGCATTCACAAAACCAAAAAACCAAAACTGGCTATTCCTGCACTCTTTGACGTTGTAGAAGCGATAGAAATTCTAAGCCTGCATGTGGCCAAAAGTAGCGTTACTCCACGCTCCAACATAGAGCCTGCTGGCAGCCCTGCCGGCACATCAAACTCATCAGACAAAACTGTTATCTCACCATCAATACAGGCTGGTCCACCACCTGAACTCATGGCTAAAGCAGAAGTCAATGAAGGCAATACGTTTGAGCACCCTGACATATTCAGGGATTACGACATTCGAGGTCTTGCTGAAGAACAACTAACACCTGACGCTGTGGTCATGATTGGCAAGGCCATTGGCAGTGAAGCTGCAGCACAAGGCATAAAAAATATAGCCGTTGGCAGAGACGGTCGTCTTTCCAGCGAGCGTATCAAGAAAAACCTGATCAAAGGTCTTTGTTCTACTGGCTGTAACGTGATGGATATTGATCTGGTCCCAAGCCCCGTGCTTTATTATGCAACACACAAGCTTGGTACCGATGCAGGAATAATGATAACCGGTAGTCATAACCCACCCGAATATAACGGATTCAAGATTATTCTTGGTGGCAAAACCTTGCAGGGAGTACAACTGCAAAGCCTGTTAAAACGCATAGAAGATTATAACTTTACTGAAGATCAGGGCTCATTCTCAAGTCACAGCGTTACTAGCGACTATATAGAAGAGATCAGCCTGGATATTATTCTTGCCAAACCTCTTAAAGTTGTTCTTGATGCAAGCAATGGTGCTGGTGGTGAAATAGCTACCAAACTCTTCGCCCAACTTGATTGCGAGGTGATGCAACTCAACTGTGAAATTGACGGCAACTTCCCGGCTCATGGCCCCGACCCCTCCAAGCCCGAGAACCTGGCACAGCTCATTGAAAACGTTGTCAACATGGGCGCCGATATTGGCATTGCGTTTGATGGAGATGCGGACCGGATGGTTGCTGTCACCTCAACCGGAAAGATTGTGGGCGGCGATCAATTATTGATGATATTTGCCAAAGACATCGTTTCTCGCAACCCTGCATCTGATGTTATTTTCGACATCAAGTGTTCTAACAATATAAGCAAGTTGATAACTGAATTTGGCGGCAGACCTATCATGTGGAAAAGTGGCCACTCCCATATCAAGGCAAAAATGCAGGAAACCGGCGCATTACTGGGCGGCGAATATACCGGGCACTTCTTTTTCAAAGAGCGCTGGCATGGATTCGATGACGGAATTTATGCAGCACTAAGACTGGTTGAATTATTAACAACCGACGAAGAAACCCTTGATGCAAGAATAGCCACGCTTCCTGCCTCATGCAGCACTAATGAAATACTGATTCCCGTTGAAACCGAAGATGAAAAAGCCCACATCATTCATACAATACAACAATCACTTAGCGGCGAAGAAGGCAATATAAATACCCTTGATGGCATTCGTATCGATTACGAAAATGGCTGGGGGCTTGTACGTGCATCCAACACAACAAAAGCTATCAGTTCACGATTTGAGGCTGACACCGAAGAAGAATTAGCACGAATACAAGGTATATTTAAGGATGCCCTGCTCGCTGCCAATCCTGGATTATCACTTCCTTTTTAACAGGCTTGTAAATTTTTATGTCACTATCACAAGATCTTGCAGCAAACACTGCCAAAGTACTCTCAGAAGCACTACCTTACATACAGAAGTATGTTGGCAAGACTATCGTCGTTAAATACGGCGGCAATGCAATGACTGACGAAGCGCTTAAAGACAGCTTTGCAAAGAATATTGTACTAATGAAAACAGTAGGCATTAACCCTATTGTTGTTCATGGTGGAGGCCCACAAATAGGCAAACTGTTAGAAAAACTCAATATAGAGAGTAAATTTGTTAACGGAATGCGCGTCACTGACAGCGATACAATGGATGTCGTAGAGATGGTACTTGGCGCAAGCGTCAATAAAAGCATCGTCACACTACTTAATCAACACGGTGGAAAAGCTGTTGGCATTACCGGCAAGGATGGTCGCCTGATAAAGGCTAGAAAATTGCATGCCACACAACAAACAGCTGACATGCAGGCACCTGAAATTATCGATATTGGTCATGTTGGCGAAGTTGAATCAATCGATACCGCCATTCTCGACCTGCTTTGCAATGCTGACTTTATTCCGGTTATTGCCCCTATTGGTGTCGACAACAAGGGAAACTCCTACAATATTAATGCCGACTTCGTAGCAGGTAAACTGGCTGAAGTACTTGGCGCAGAAAAGCTAATGTTACTGACTAACGTTTCTGGATTGCTCGATAAAAACGACAATATTTTAACCGGTCTGACCACAACTCAAGTTGATGCATTAATTGCTGACGGCACCATCTATGGAGGCATGCTACCAAAAATTAACTGTGCGTTAAGCGCAGTTAAATCAGGTGTGGCACGTGCACATATTATTGATGGTCGGGTTGCAAATGCAGTTTTGCTTGAGATATTCACCAATGAAGGTGTTGGCACACTTATTACCAATCAAGGGCTTGACGAATGAGCAAGGTAAAACAGCGCGGTGAACGCCGCCAACAGATTCTCGAAACTTTGGCAAAAATGCTCGAAGAAAGCCCTGGCGCCCGCATCACTACTGCCAAACTTGCCGAAAGTGTTGGCGTATCTGAAGCAGCGCTCTATCGCCACTTTCCCAGCAAGACCAAAATGTTCGAAGGGCTGATAGAGTTTATAGAAG
>CBDUPD010000422.1:0-3085 GCA_965368985.1 uncultured Spongiibacteraceae bacterium
CATCGCTTGCAACAAATATGGGGAGACAAAATTTCGCTACCTGACAATCCTCATATAAGTGACTGACACTATCAATATGGAATAACCAGCCATTACCACAAACATACTCATCATCATGTAAGATATCTTTTCATTTATGTATAAAATTTAATATCTTTTCTTATTCTTTTTTTACCAAAAAATAAATTTTAAACTGACCTTTAACTATAAAAAAAACAAAAAAAAGTGTTTTTATTACCTTTCTTTTTATACATAGATTAAAAGTTAGGTTTTACTTATATAAAAGCTTTTCTGCGATTAAAACCCGCTTTTACCGATTTTATTTTTTCTGATACTTCTACTAAGATAATGGCATCTTGAAAACAGGGATTCACAAAAACCAGCAGGTAAACGAAAAACAAGAGTTATATTATGCGTCTATTTACACTTTTAATTATCGGGCTTCTGTCTTCTTTCTCTTTTGCAGAAAGCAAATGGGAAATCTCTATTATCGACACCGCCAATGAAGAATTTACAGATTTTATCAGCACAGAAGGCTTCGGTTATAAAACCCCTCATGAAACTGTTGAAAATGTATGTGGTGATTCAGAATTTTCCCCTGTTAAACTTGCCATTCATAAAACTGACAATGAAGAAATAGAAGTCTATAGCTGTGAAGCATGGCGTGCAGGAAACCGCACACCGGAAATCAGACAACTTTTCATCTAAAATAATCTCATAAATAATAATACATAAGCGATATGTTATATTAAAAGAGCTCTATCTACGCTGTAGAGTTCTTTGAGTCTTCAATCGCTTTCTTCATCCCTGCACCTGTCATTCTCAATACCAGACTTCTTGGTAAATACCTTAACAGGGTAATAAAAAAACGATTATGCAATCCAGGAATAAAATACGGTTGTTTTCCCAATTTTTTGAGAGCCTGCCCTGCTACATCTTCAGGCTGCATAACACCTACTAACTGGTCACGGCTAATCCCCTGACTTATTGGCGCATTGGTATCAGTAGAACCAGGCGCTAACAATAAAACATCAACATCATAGGGCTTCATTTCAAGCCAAAGACTACCCACAAGACTATGCAAAAAAGCTTTTGATGCAGCATAAGGAGCAGAATATGGAAACGGTAAATCGCCCTCAATAGAACCTGTAAAAATCATACCGCCTCGCTGCTGTTTAACCAGAACAGGAAGAAGCTCAAAAGCCAATGTTGATGGTGTTAGACTATTGATTTGATACATCGCATCCATCTGCTGTTTATCGTGATTCAAAAAATCACCTTTTGCACCAAAGCCCGCATTACTGACAATCAGACCCAAAGGCCTTTCTTTTGCAAAACTGATTAAACCGCTCAGTTGCTCCACACTACTTAAATCACAAGCATACACATCAACCTTGATGCCAAACTGCCGCCTCAACTCCTCAGCCAAATCTGATAAAAGAGACTCTCTTCTTGCAGTAATTAGCAAATCAAAACCTTTAGCTGCCAATAACCGTGCATATTGTTCACCGATACCCGATGAAGCACCCGTAATCAGCGCTACCGGGCCATATTTCTCCAGAAAACCAGCAGCCATATCAATCTACCCAGCCTAATATTTCACCTGCAAGAAAATGCGTATTATTTTAAGACACCGAGAAGACATTGTATTAATGTCAGGATTCACACATCTTCAAAAATGCCACAAGACCACCCGCACGCTCACGCCGTTCTTCTAACGGGAAATTAAGCAGGATAACGCCCAATCCAGTCATAATATCAGAAAGGCTTTTTGCCAATTCACGCGCTGCTATATCTTTTCGAACCAGACCTTCATCTTGCAATAATTCAAAAAAGACTGTTGCTTCTGCCACTCGTGATACCGAAATACCTTTTTGAAATGCATTACTCTCCTCATCACTCAGAGAGCTTTCCCAACAAGAAAGACGCACCTTCCATTCAATATCGGTTTCTTCAGTCAGGGGTAAAATCGCCATAAGCCTTTCAGCATCCAGATCAAGCTTTTCAATACCTGCAGCCAAATCATTCATGCGTTTTTCAGCACTCGTATTTGCCCAATCAAAAGCTGCATCAATAATCTGTTGAGTACTGTTAAAATAGTGCAGCACTTTACCCCGCGTAGCTCCCAACGCTTCGGCAATATGGGTAGACGTGAGATTTTGGGCGCCATTTTTAGCAATGAGCTTTCCTGCTACTTCAGCAATTTTAAGCCGCTCTTCATCGTGATCTAACTTACGCAAAATGGATACCCCGCCACAGATTGTTTTTATTATTAATAGATTTTAATCATAAACTCTAATTAAACGATAGCCAACCATTAAGCTCAACACGCTGTTACAGTGACATATACTGATGAGGAGAGGTGGAAAAGAAGAAGCACTTGTCGATCCAGGTGCAATTTTATTATTGTTTATGGAATTTTCAGGCTTATGGACCTGTTTATGTCAAAACCGATAACACCACCTGGAATTATCGATTGCTGAACCTGAAACCCAGGGCAAACAGCTTATGAATAAATACCGGCAACAAACGCTTGGCTATTTCTACCAATCTGGCATCAATACCCACTATCACCCTTTGCTTCTTTTTCTCGGCCGCCCTTACGATTTTTCCTGCAGCTTTATCCGGATCCATCGCCATTTTGGAAACCACATTAAACATTTTTGTTGAAGCCTCCGGGTTATCCGAGCTATCAATCGCTGCCTGAAAAATATTGGTTTTTATAGCCCCCGGGTGAACACTCAATACATGAATATTTTTACTCTTATATTCAGCATATAAAGATTCATTCAATGCCTTTACTGCAGCCTTGGTAACACAATAAGAACTTTGTGTAGGAATCCCCATAAAACCGGCAAGACTTGATGTATTAACAATATAGGCTTCTGAGCGCTTTTCCAGATGCGGCAGAAAATAATGACAACCATAGATAACTCCCCATAAGTTTATACCTATCATCAACTGCCAATCTTTTATACTGTGACCAGCAAAGGGCTTATCAATAGTAATACCTGCATTGTTAAATATCATGTCGATATGAGGATGCTCCCCCAGCACGGCTTCAGGCAAGGCAGCCATCTGCTCT
>CBDUPD010000423.1:0-3074 GCA_965368985.1 uncultured Spongiibacteraceae bacterium
CGGGGCATACGATCGAAGAACTGGATTCAGGTGAATAAAAAAATGCCACAAATTATTGTGTTACCTCATCATGAAATTTGCCCTGAAGGTGCTGTAATAGAAGCAGAAACGGGCGAAACTATATGTGATGCTTTATTGCGTAATGATATTGAAATTGAACATGCTTGTGAGAAATCTTGTGCTTGTACGACTTGTCACGTCATTGTAAGAGAAGGCATTGATAGTCTTGAAGAGCCTGATGAGCTTGAAGAAGATTACCTTGATAAGGCGTGGGGCTTAGAGCCTGAGTCTCGTTTAAGTTGCCAGGCCGTAATTGATGATGAAAATCTGGTGGTTGAAATACCCAAGTATACAATTAATATGGTCTCTGAGCGCCACTGATAAGGGTTGTATAGATTATGAAATGGACCGATGTATTTGATATAGCTATTGAGCTTTCTGAAGCACATTCAGATATTGATCCCTTGAGTGTCAACTTTGTTGATTTAAGAAACTGGGTGTTGGCTCTGGATGATTTTGATGATGATCCTGACCATTGTGGTGAAAAAATTCTTGAAGCTATTCAACAGGCCTGGATTGAAGAGTTGGAATAGCAGGAGCTCTTTAGGTCAGGCTTTGGTCAGCAATACTGGATAAACTATTGTAGGGTTAAAAAGTCCGACTTGCGGCGATTGTTGTTATTTATTATTTTCTGCACGTTCTGTGCGGAGTTTTTCAAGATTCAAAAAAGCTTTACGATAAAATGCGGGGCTCATATCAATCGCTTCCTGAAAGTATGTTTCTGCAGTTTTGTAATCTTTGCGCATCAAGGCAATGTAGCCGATATTATTATAAGATTCAGCCTTGCTCATCAGGGAGTCTGATACCATAAGTGCATCTTTATAGTTTCCCTGCCATGCATAGGCAATAGCAAGATTGTTCCGTATATGTTTTGAATCGGGTTGTAGTTTTAAGCCTTTTTGAAGTGTCTCTATAGCCTGTTTGTAAGCTTGTGACATGATTTGGGAGTAGCCAAGATTGTTATAAATTTCTGCCTCCCCGGCGTTCTTTTCAAGAGCCAGGTTGTAATAAATGGCAGCTTGAGTAAAGTTTCCCTGAAGATCAAAAGTAACGCCCAGACCATCCCATACCCGCCAATTATCGGGTTGTTTTATCGATGCTTCTTTTAATAAAGCTTCTGCATTTTCAAAATCACCAAATCTGATAAGTAGTCTGGCTTTGGCTATTTTTGCTGAAGTCTGTTCGCTATCTAATTGTAGTAATTTGTCCCAGGTGTTGAGGGCTTTTTGATACTGGTGTAGTGAGGTATAGGCTTTTGCAAGGCCTTGAAGAGCCTGTAGATTCTCTGGCTCCTTCAATAAAATAGCATCAAATTGCTTTACAGCCTGAGTGTAATCCCCCAATTTGTTGCTTTGCCTGGCTATTTCCAGCCATTTTTCAGGGTTATTCTCAAGCTTAAAGTCGACAATTTCTTTTTCAGCCTGTGAGCTGCAACCGATTAATAAAACGCTACCAAGTAATAAGAGTATTCTTAAATTTTTCATAGGTCTAAGCATAGGTTATTCGTTTACATAAGTCCTTCAATAATACGAATAATTGAAGGACCAAGAATAACCAGAAACATAGCTGGAAATATAAATACCATTATTGGGAAGATCATTTTTACAGGCAGTTTGGCTGCGCGTTCCTTGGCACGTTGAATTCGTATTAAACGCATTTCTGTTGCATGCTCACGTAATGCTGCAGCTACACTGGTTCCGAAATGGTCAGCCTGTATTAAAATGGATGTTAGTGAGCGCACGTCCTCAAGGCCGGTACGATCTGCAAGGCCTCTTAAGGCTTCATCTCGAGATTTGCCAGCTCGAAGCTCAAGACTAACAAGGGCCAACTCTTCTCCGAGTTCAGGGTGACTGACCATCAGTTCTCGAGAGACACGTTGAATGGCGCCGTCCATGCTCAGGCCTGCTTCAACGCAGACAACTAACAGATCAAGCGCATCCGGAAATGATTCCGACATGATTTGCTGGCGCTTCTGTTTTTTATGAAATAGATATATGTTAGGAAGAAAAAATCCTGAAACAGCAGCAAATGCGGTAAGAAAGACTGCCTGTTCTTTTTCTGCTGTAAAGAATCCCAGCATAATCAAAGGGAAGATAACCAGTAAAGAAAGGACAAAAGCCAGAATAACCTTACTTGCCAGAAAGACTGTTTGAGCGTTGGGTGAGCGATACCCGGCAGTTACCAGTCGTGTTTTAAGGTGGGAGCGTCTCCAGTCTTCCTGTGGTTGAATTAGACCGGCTACCGGTTCTATCCAGTGAACATTAAATGAACCTTCTGAATAGGTTTCACCTGTTTTATGTGCATGATAATTCATTTCATGCAAGCGGCGTTTCGTTGGTGAAAACCCGGTTGAAAGCCATCTTATTAGCGCAACAAAAAAAATAACGGCAACAAAAAACACCAGTATTTGAACGGTAAGTTGAAGATTTATCAGTTCAAGTAAATACATTATAACCACCTATACTCGGAAGTTGACCATACGTTGAATAACCAGATATCCAACAGCCATTAATAGTATTTGGATACCAATAATGACCATGCCGAAGTCGTGTTGAAAAAGCACCGACAAATATTTGGGGTTTACGACCATTAATGTTCCGGCAATGAAAAAAGGTAATGCAATAAGTACATTGGCTGAATAGCTCATTTCAGCTGCCAGAATACGAACTTCCCGGTAAGTTGTTGAGCGTGAACGCATAACAGCGGAGATTCTGTTGAGTACATCAGCAAGATTACCCCCTGTTTGTCGTTGAACCAGAACAGCAGTTATAAAATAACGAATTTCTTCATTGCCGGTACGCTCACCAAGATTATGTAAGACAGTTGACATATCAAGTCCATAATTAAGTTCGTCAAATGTAATGGCGAATTCTCCGGCAATAGGTTCAGGCATCTCTGTTGAAACAGACCTGATAGCTGCAGAAAATGGGTTACCTGCACGCATGCTTCGCGCAATATAGTCGAGCGTGTCAGGTAGTTGTTGGCTGAAGAGCTCTTTTCTCTTCCTTTCTCAA
>CBDUPD010000424.1:0-3073 GCA_965368985.1 uncultured Spongiibacteraceae bacterium
ACCAACAACCGACTTTCTGTACGGTTTTCAACAGGATAGCGAGCAATCAGCTCATCTGGCAGTTCATAGGAGAAATCTGAAGTTTTCATGGTTTATTAATAATTCAGGATAAGGCAGCCTATTATACGCAAAAGCCGCTGCGACAGCGATCGGCTTTTAAAAGCCCAAGATAACTGACTATTTCAGAAATAATGTTGCCAATAAACCGAGCATTGGTATAATGCCCGCCACTCTCACCCATGCGGTGAAATGATGCACAGGGTACGATGTATAGGACATACAAGTGTCGTGATAACAGGATGTTAAAGAACGACCTAATGCCGTGAAAGGCAGGAGCCTGAGAACGGCGGGTAGACACGCAGTGCGAGCACTGCCAGTTCAGAGCAGATACTTTAAGCCTGAACAACACAAGTTAATGCCAGAGTGGTGAAATTGGTAGACACAGGGGATTCAAAATCCCCCGCTAGCAATAGTGTGCCGGTTCGAGTCCGGCCTCTGGTACCAAATCAACAAAGCCTCGCTTTAATAGCGGGGCTTTTTTGTTTTGATTCTGGATTGTTATGATTAATCCCGCCTCAAATACCCTCCTCCCAAAAGATGACTGACCCCGATATGCAGCCTCCCGGGACTAGTAGTCATTAATGTATTTGTCTTATTTTCCAGTTATAATCCTTTTATAATAAAACAAAGTCGAAATACCCTATGCCCGATAACACTATCTACCAAATCGCCCTGATTGTTGCATTTGTTTATGCTACCGGTAGTTTTATTTTTACCCAATTCATCATGCACGCGCCTTATGGCCAACATGATAACTGGAGCGAAAAGACCTGGCGTATTCCTCAAAAATACGCCTGGATCTATTTGGAATCACCGGCTGCTATTGTGTTTACCGTATGCCTGTTTCTTGAAGGCGTTCCGCAGTCAATAACTCCCTGGGTATTATTATTCATGTGGGCGCTGCATTATTACCATCGCTCTTTTATCTACCCTTTCACACTTCGCGGCGATATAAGAATACCCTGGATTATCGTATTCTTTGGTGGTTTATGGTGTGCATTGAATGGTTATATTAATGGCATGTGGGTAGGTAGTTATGCCGGATACACGGATGCCTGGATGAGTGACCCTCGTTTTATTATTGGCGTTTTGCTCTATGCATTTGGATTTGCGCTAAATAAACACTCTGACTACATTCTTAAACATTTGCGCAAACCCGGAGAAAGTGATTTCAAAATCCCTTATGGCGGTGGCTTCAAATATGTTAGTGCGCCACATTATCTCGGTGAGATATTAACATGGACCGGTTTTGCTATTGCCTGCTGGTCTATTGCTGGCGCACTCTTTGTACTTATGACCATGGCTAATCTGGTACCCCGAGCTCTGACAACACACCACTGGTACCGTGATACTTTTGAAAGCTATCCAAAAGAACGTAAGGCAATATTCCCGTTTATCTTATAGGGAGTCTCTTCTAATCATGATAAAATTCCCACTCTCTTTCCAACTGATGATCTTGCATCATGCTTATTTATAAAATACTCAATCCGACAATGAACGCTTTGCTGAAATCGCCTGCACACCGAATTATCAGCTGGCGAATCATGTCGGTTGAATATGCCGGTAGAAAATCCGGGAAACGTTACGCCACACCTGTGAGTTATTACAAGGAAGGGAACACTGTTTATTGTTTTACTAATGGCAAATGGTGGAATAATTTTCGTGAACTACGTGATGTCACCTTGCGTATCAAAGGTAAAAAGTACAAAGGTAAGGCACTGGCATCACCTGCCAGCCAGGGAGACAACCCGGAAATTATGGGGCGTTATTTTAAGGCAGTGCCTGCAGATGCCAAGTTTTATGGTATTACTTATGACAAACAGGGCAATCCCAATATGTCGACAGTTCGTGCTGCATCGTCTTATATGACGATGATTCAGACTGATCTTGAATAAAAGCAACTACCTGCCGGAGTGCTTACATACCTCGCCTTCAATAGCACCAAGCTGGCTTTTCCAGGCCTGCGCCATATCAGCACTAAAATCTTCACCCAGCACTTCAGAAAAGGCCTTAACCAACGAACCAAAAAAAAGACCATACATTTCATGATTGACACCATATTCATCATGATCTTTTACATCTGATATCAGATTATTCTCACACATTTCAGGGCGTGTAAGACTATCCATTACTGTTAGTATTACACCATTAAACATCTTGCCTCGTGACACAGGATCATCTTTTTCCCACAAAGCCTCTGCTTCAGGGCATACCTCAAAAAAACAGGCATACGTTACCGAAATCAGGCTCTCACCTTTTTCATCATCAAGCATTTGCAGGGTTTTATAGATATATTCCAGATTGGTATTCATAGATAAAAGCTGTGCATTCTTCAAATAAAAATTTTGACACAGGATATCAGAAAAAAATGAGCAAGGCTGAATAGAATTCAGTTTAAGGGCTGATATTAAACAAACGTAACGATTGCAACCGGTCTTTTTCGATTAATAATAGCACCCTGTATTTTTAGGGAGCAGGAGTTTGTGGATCAGAACATTATGACAGGCAGATTCAACCAATGATGATAATTCACTTAATCACTGTTCTTGATTTTTTATAACAAAGAATATCACCGCCGATAAGCCACATAGATATCAGCTTCAATTTTATTATCATTGGCATCATAAAATAGATGGGTAAAATATAAGTTACCCTCATCATCAAGCCCGGGGTCGCCCACATAATTGGAAACAATCTCTTCTGGCTCACTCCATGTTTCACCCGTTTTTATTGACCTAAAAATAGCAGGCCCCTTGTATCCCTTCCCGCTAACCATTTTTGTATACCAGAGCTCTGTACCATCAGAAGAGATAAAGGGGCGACTCTCATCACCGACCGTATTTACGGGCGCACCCAGATTTACCGGTGCAGACCAGATTTGGTCAGTTTTTGTAATAAGCCATAAATCATTCTGTCCAAATCCATCTCCGGTTTTACCAAAAAACATGGCATTGCCATCGGCAGTTAGATACATCTCACCCACATTAAAAGTGACATTTATCTCTGCTCCTGC
>CBDUPD010000425.1:0-3068 GCA_965368985.1 uncultured Spongiibacteraceae bacterium
ATGACTGCTGGTGTTATTTTATTTTTTCTTCTCTGGTGGGTTGATATCAATATCAAGCCGTTTCATGCTTGCCTGATTTAAGCTAAGCGTTCCTTTTTGAATGATATCACCTTGTTCTGATTTGGCTTGCCATATCAGCCATGAGGCAGTTTCGAAAAGAAAAATTTGTTTAGATGACTGTTTTTTTATTTCAATATCTTTGGTTAAATCAGTTTGTTGATGCAGCTTTGGCTCGCCGCCATATTGTGCGGTATGTATAAAAATATCTTCATCGGTATTGTTGTTGAATTTTATGCTGATGCCTGTGCTACTGATAGCAAACACGCTGGTTAGCAGGAGTGTCAGTAAAAACAAAAGAGGTGTTTTTTTCATATTTCTTCTCGTATGAATCAGCAAGGTTATTTGTTCTAATATTAACAGCATATAGTTGATTGATGATTATTCAAGCGTTTAAGGTAATTTTATGATGTTGGATGTTGAAGAGCTGATACAAATGGCTGTGCACAAGAGAGGTTCGCTGGATGCTGTGGAGTCGGTTTTACCATCGCCATTGACTGATAAAGAGCTTAAGGCAAAGACAGATGACCGGTATTTGTCGGATATGAGCCGCCGTATTTTTCAGGCAGGTTTTAGCTGGAAGGTGGTCGATAAAAAGTGGCCAGCTTTTGAGGAGCGTTTCTTTCATTTTAACCCCAAGCGTTGTGCATTTATCAATGCTGAAGAAATAGAAGATCGTATGCGTGATACCGGCTTGATTCGCCATGCGACCAAATTGAATACCATTGCGTTAAATGCCTTTATGGTTGATGAGATTTCAGAAAAACATGGGGGATTTGGACATTGGATAGCAGATTGGCCAGGCGATGATATTGTTGGCTTGTGGTTGTATTTGAAAAAACACGGTGCGCGATTGGGTGGAAGGTCCGGGCCAATGTTTTTGCGTATGTCGGGTAAAGATACGTTTTTACTAACGGGTGATGTTGTTCAGGCCCTGGTTAATTTCAAGGTGATTGATAAAAACCCGACTTCGATAAAAGCACTTTATGAAGTGCAGGAACGTTTTAATGGGTGGGCCCGGGAGAGTAGCAGGCCGATGTGTCAAATCAGCCGTTTGTTATCTCTTACTGTATAGTCTCTTGTACGAGTGGATTATTATTTGTTTTTATGTGACATCTTTTTGAGCATTTCAATATTTCTTTGCGTGCTGTCATTTAGCCAGTCAAAAGAACGTTGAAGATTGCCGACGATCATGGTTTTAGGACAGGCATTGACGGTTTCAGTAAATGCATTTTCCAGATCACCTCCTTCATAGTGAAGCTGTTTTTTAATATCTTCAGTATCGAAGAAAGCTTCATGGTTAATTAGCTCGCCGATATTCTTTTGATCGAGACCTGAGCGCATGCCAAAAAACTCGTGAAAATAAGAGCCTAAGCGTGTTAAGTCAGAAAACAGGCCTTTTTGTAACAGATGTATTGCTTTTTCTTTGGTGTTGGCAATGGAGTTAATGCGTTCAAGAATTTCTACCCATGTTAAATTTTCATCGCCTATGGGTATCATGCTGCTTTCATGTATGTGATTTAAAACGCCGACTGTTGCCTGCCCAACTGACTGTACACTGATGCAGTTGGCGCCACCTGGTGTAACGATAAGTGGATTCATGACACGAATATAATTAACCAGTGATTTCCATAATGTGTCATGGCCGGGTGTATGGCCAAACACAAACGGTACTTCAACGATATTGATCATGAAGTTGTCGTCAGCCAGCTTCATGGCCTCTTTTTCCTGCTCTGAGCGAGAGCGAATATAGGGGTGATACTTGCTCAGTTTCATTTCAGGGTGTTCGCGATCAATGCAGGTAAACATTGAGCCAAGAACAATGGCTCTTTTAACATGGTGGTTTTTTGCCTTTTCTAACAAATTCACACAGGTGGTCACATTGCCTTCGTAGAAAAAAGCATAGGGATCAACTGTGGGAACATCACGCTCGTCAGTGCCAAAAGCATAGATAAGCGCATCAACGTCTTTGAATAGCTCTTCAAAGTTGATATTGCGAAAGAAGCTCAGGTCGCCTTTAATATAGTTTACGGTATCGCCAAAGGTGTTTTTTGCCTTGTCTGGCGAGCGACAAAATAAGGTGACGTCTTTACCTTCAGCGACAAGCTGTTTAACAATGTGGTAGCCAATAAACCCGGTGCCACCAATAACAAGTACGTGCATGTGAAAAAAGTATCCTTAGGTGTCACCTGTTAACTATTACCTGATAACTATTACCTGATAACTATAGTACATAAGGCTGAATTCATAAAAATCAATGTCAGGCTTCAAATTAGTTGTGTTATTTATTGAGTCTGTTCTCTATCAGTTGATCAACCACAGCTGGTGCAGCCAGCGTTGAGGTGTCTCCAAGGTTATCCAGTTCATTGCTGGCAATCTTGCGCAGTATACGTCGCATAATCTTGCCTGAGCGTGTTTTGGGAAGTTCTGGCGCCCATTGTATACATTCCGGTTTGGCGATAGCGCCTATTTCCTGGACAATTATATCAACCAGTGATTGCTTCAGTTCATCGCCGGGTTCAAAGCCTGAAATAAGAGTAACGTAGGCGTAAATGCCTTCACCCTTGATTGCATGTGGGTAGCCAACAACAGCCGCTTCTGCTACTGCGTCATGCAGTACCAGAGCACTTTCAATTTCAGCAGTACCCAGGCGGTGGCCGGATACATTCAATACATCGTCAACACGCCCGGTAATCCAGTAATAGCCATCGGCATCCCTGCGTGCACCATCACCGGTAAAATAGTAACCCGGGTAGGTGCTGTAATAGGTTTCTATGCAGCGTTTATGATCACCATAAACGGAACGAATTTGTGAAGGCCAGCTGGCTTTGATAGCCAGGTTTCCGGATGCTTCACCTTCAAGCACGTTACCTTTTTCATCAAGAAGAACAGGTTGTACGCCGAAAAAAGGACGAGTTGCTGACCCTGGTTTTAAGGCGGTAGCTCCTGGTGTAGCAGAGATCATGATAGCGCCGGTTTCTGTTTGCCACCAGGTGTCAACAATGGGGCTG
>CBDUPD010000426.1:0-3046 GCA_965368985.1 uncultured Spongiibacteraceae bacterium
TACAAACGCTGCGAAAAAGCATTTCGCAATTCAATCAAAACGGCTACACTTGGGTGTGGCCGTTTTTTTTTCGAATAAATTAATTGTTTAATATAATAATAGGAAATCAATCAGTATGTCTTTAAATAGTATGGATATTCAAAATGTTGGCTTGGTGCCAATGGTTGTTGAACAAACCGGTAGAGGTGAGCGTTCATATGATATCTATTCCCGCTTATTAAAAGAGCGTGTAATTTTTTGCGTAGGTCAGGTAGAAGATTACATGGCAAACTTGATTGTTGCCCAGTTATTGTTTCTGGAATCAGAAAACCCTGATAAAGACATTCACCTGTATATCAACTCGCCAGGCGGTTCAGTAACTGCCGGCCTGTCTATCTATGATACCATGCAGTTTATCAAGCCTGATGTGAGCACAATATGTCTGGGACAAGCGGCCAGTATGGGTGCTGTTCTTCTTGCTGCAGGTGCTGAAGGCAAACGTTTTTGTCTACCTAATGCGCGTACTATGATTCATCAGCCTCTGGGCGGTGCGCAAGGTCAGTCAACGGATATTCAGATTCAGGCTAAAGAAATCCTTACTATTCGTGAGAAATTAAACGGTATTTTGGCATTTCATACCGGCCAAACGATGGATACCATCCATAATGATACTGATCGTGATAACTTTATGGATGCTCTAGAGTCAAAAGAGTACGGCTTGATTGATGAAGTACTTGATAAACGTCCAGCATCTAGTTAATCTGAAAAAACATAATTAAATAGAAAATTGTAGAATAAACGCTATTCCAAGAGGTTGATTTATGACTGATAACACAGATGATAACGACGATAATGGCAAATTGCTGTATTGCTCGTTTTGTGGAAAAAGTCAGCATGAGGTTAGAAAGTTAATTGCAGGCCCTTCGGTGTTTGTTTGCGATGAATGTGTAGACTTGTGTAACGATATAATTCGTGAAGAAATTCAGGAGTCTTCATCAGAAGATGGCTTGTCAAAGCTTCCTACTCCAAGAGAAATCAACGATATTCTCGACCAATACGTTATTGGGCAGCCAGCAGCAAAGAAAGTGTTGGCAGTTGCGGTCTATAATCACTATAAGCGCTTGAATAGTGAGGTTAAATCCAAAAAAGAAGACGTTGAGTTGGGTAAGAGTAATATCTTGCTGGTTGGTCCTACAGGTAGTGGCAAGACGCTATTGGCTGAAACATTGGCCAGGCTTCTCGATGTTCCTTTTACTATTGCTGATGCCACAACATTAACCGAAGCGGGTTATGTGGGCGAAGATGTAGAAAATATCATTCAGAAGTTGCTGCAAAAGTGTGATTATGATGTAGAGAAAGCCCAGCGTGGCATTGTTTATATCGATGAAATCGATAAAATTTCTCGTAAATCAGACAATCCTTCTATTACACGTGATGTGTCAGGTGAGGGCGTTCAACAGGCGCTACTTAAGCTTATTGAAGGTACGGTAGCCTCTGTTCCTCCCCAAGGTGGCCGTAAACATCCACAACAAGAGTTTTTGCAGGTGAACACCTCAAATATCCTGTTTATTTGTGGTGGTGCATTTGCGGGGCTTGATAAAGTAATACGTGATCGTTCCGAGAAAGGTGGAATCGGTTTTAATGCCGACGTATCAAGCAAAGACGAATCAAAAAATGTTGGTGAGGTTCTGGCTGAGCTTGAGCCCGAAGATTTGGTGCGTTATGGCTTGATTCCTGAGTTTGTGGGACGTTTACCGGTAATAGCAACGCTTGAAGAGCTTGATGTGGATGCGTTGGTTAATATTTTAACAGAGCCAAAAAATGCATTAACCAAGCAATATAGTCGTTTATTTGAGATGGCAGGTGTAGAAATAGACTTTCGTGAAGATGCCCTGCGAGCTATTGCTACAAAGGCAATGGAACGTAAGACCGGTGCTCGTGGTCTGCGATCTATCTTGGAAAATGTATTACTTGATACAATGTATGAGATCCCCTCATCCGAAAATGTCGAGAAAGTGGTTATTGATGAGTCAATGATTCGTGGAGAGTCAGAGCCATTAATTGTTTACGCAACGCCTGCTTCCGGCGATGCCAAGGTAGCCTCTGCAGAAGACTAGGCGTCTGTACGAGCTTGAATTTAAACGGCGCTATTTGCGCCGTTTTTTGTATAAGTGTTCAATAAAACTACAATAGTTATATCTTTAGTTAAATCGGTCAGAAAAAACCATTTAACACTGTTGAAATACTCTTTTTTGCCCTAATCTTAAGTTAAGAGCCTAAATCGTAAATAAAGAACCCAAGAAACCCTATTATGAGTACAGAATCAGAAACGTTAACTTTACCATTACTCCCCTTGCGCGATGTAGTTGTCTATCCGCATATGGTGATTCCTCTTTTTGTGGGTCGGGAAAAGTCTATAGATGCTCTTGAAGCAGCAATGGAAAATGACAAACAGGTATTATTGGTGGCTCAAAGAAATGCTGCTGATGATGATCCTGGCGTCGATGACATCTATAAGGTTGGCACATTAGCGTCAATTCTCCAGTTATTAAAACTGCCAGATGGTACTGTCAAGGTGTTGGTAGAGGGTGATAAAAGAGTTGAAATCTTATCAGCCAATGAAGAACAAGGTTATTTTGCGGCAGATGTAGCTTCTCTTGAAGCTGATGATATCAGTGTTGCCCAGTCAGAAGTGTTGAAACGAACTACCTTGTCTCAATTTGAGCAGTATGTGAATTTAGGTAAAAAGGTTCCGAATGATGTGCTGACCTCGGTTAATAATATTGATGATGCCAGTCGCCTGGCTGATACGATTGCTGCGCATATGTCATTACCGCTTGAGAAAAAACAGGAAATTCTGGAAATTTCCAGTGTGGTTTTAAGATTGGAACATTTAATTTCATTGATTGATGCTGAAATTGATCTGTTTCAGGTTGAGAAGCGGATTCGCGGTCGTGTTAAAAAGCAGATGGAAAAAAGCCAACGTGAGTATTATCTGAATGAGCAGATGAAAGCTATTCAGAAAGAGTTGGGAGATATGGATGAGGTTCCTAACGAGATAGATGCA
>CBDUPD010000427.1:0-3045 GCA_965368985.1 uncultured Spongiibacteraceae bacterium
AATACAAGGTTGGCAATGCGCGCATGCCATTACCGTGCATAAAAGCCAGGGATCGGAATATGACCAGGTAGCCTTAGCCTTACCTGATAATGACTCACCCTTATTGACCCGTGAAATGTTTTATACAGCCATTACTCGTGCCAAACAGCATTTTACCTGTCTGGCAACGCTGCAAGAGCTACAAAAAGCGATAAATAGCCCTACTATTAGGCACTCCGGATTAAGAGAGAGTTTGCAACAATGATTTTCTTATATGATTTCGATAATATAGCTTAATGAACAAAAGAATCTGACAAATCGGGTTTCATGAGACTGCGGCGGTATATTGGCATAGTTATATTCTAAAGACAGGTCGTTCCTGAAAAACGAAAAGTAGAGAGATAATTACTCTGTAGGTTTTACTTAAATAAATAGAAAATCAAGAATATGAAAAAGATATTAGTGACAGGTGGGGCTGGATTTTTAGGGTCGCATTTATGTGAGCGATTGCTGAAAGAGAATAATGAAGTTATTTGTGTAGATAATTTTTTTACCGGTAGTAAGAAAAATATTGTTCATTTACTGGATAATCCTTACTTTGAGATGGTGCGACATGATGTAACATTTCCTTTATATCTTGAAGTAGAGCAAATTTATAATCTTGCTTGTCCTGCAAGCCCAATCTATTACCAGCATGATCCTGTTCAAACTATCAAGACCAGCGTTCATGGTGCTATCAATATGTTGGGGCTTGCCAAAAGAACAGGTGCCAGAATATTGCAAGCATCTACTTCAGAAGTTTATGGAGATCCTGAGGAGCATCCACAAACCGAGTCTTATTGGGGTAAAGTCAATCCGATAGGTATTCGTTCTTGTTATGATGAGGGCAAGCGCTGCGCTGAAACACTTTTTTTTGACTATCATCGTCAGCATAATGTTGATATAAAAGTTATGCGAATCTTCAATACCTATGGTCCAAAAATGAGCCCTGATGATGGTAGGGTCGTTTCCAATTTTTTTATGCAAGCGCTTAGAGGAGAAGATATCACTATCTATGGTGATGGAAGTCAGACACGAAGTTTCTGTTATGTTGATGATCTGATTAACGGAATGATTGCCTTAATGAATTCAGAAGATGGATTGGTCGGTCCTGTAAATATAGGTAACCCTGATGAGTTTTCGGTTTCAGAGCTGGCCGAAAGGATTATTTCTTTGACAGGAAGTTCTTCAAAAATAGTTTATCAGAATTTGCCTAGTGATGATCCTGTACAGCGTCAACCGGATATTTCTTTGGCGAAAGATAAGTTGCAGTGGATTCCTGAAGTTGTTTTACAAGAAGGCCTGAAAAAGTCCTTACCTTATTTTCAATCTTGTGTAGATTAGATTCATAAGTATGTAGAAATATCTTTGCAAAATTCTGATAGGAAATGTGTAACAATAGTTATCGAAAGACATACCCGGCATATACATTCAGAATGAAGAATTTGCTCATTAATTTTAAAAAATAATTATTTTTAACCCCTTTTCGTAAGTCCTCCGTTTATAGATTAAAACAACGGAGGAAATACCCATGAAAAAGTCCAATAAAATACTTCTATTCTCAAGTGCTCTGCTATTAATGGCTTGTGCAGAAGATCAGGTTCTTGAGACCAGTCAATCTAAATCAGATGATAAGGGGCAGCAGGTAGTACAGCAGCCTGTTACACCCAAGCCAATTACACCCAAGCCAATGAAAGAGCAGGATGTTATAGCAGGATCAGAATCTGAGCTACGCGATAATTATGATAATGAAGTGATATCAGAGCCAAGGAGTAGTAAGCAGCATCTGGCTACTTCACAGGTTAAATCGAATGTTGCCCATGAGCTTAAAAAGGAATCTTATAAACAACGTGCCGCACCCCCAGGGATTTTGTATGATCGTTCAAGTGGAGCCTCGATTGCCATGGTTTCTCCCGCGTATCATCAACCTGTTGATACCGAGAACTACACATCGGTTGAAGATAACAGCGTTAAGCAGGTGATCTCTGAACCGGTATCAACTTTCTCTATTGATGTTGATACTGCCGCCTATGCCAATGTGCGCAGAATGTTGAATCAGGGCGTGTTACCAAGGAAAGATGCTGTGCGAGTAGAAGAGTTGGTTAATTACTTTTCTTATAATTACCCACAGCCAATAAATAAACCGTTTTCTGTTTATACCGAAATCGGTCCCAGCCCATGGGCAAAAGGCAAACACTTATTACACGTTGGTATTCAGGGGAAAAAAGTTGGCAGTGATGAAAGGCCAGCTTCAAATCTGGTGTTTTTAATTGATGTGTCAGGTTCAATGAGTAGTGATAACAAGATTGGCTTGCTAAAAAATGCCCTGAAGATGATGAGTAACCAGCTTGATGAGAGAGATCGTGTAAGCATTGTTGTATATGCCGGTGCAGCAGGTACTGTGTTGCAACCAACACCAGGCAACAAGGCTTCTGAAATTAAAGCCGCGCTGAATCGACTGAATGCCGGTGGTTCAACTAACGGTGGTGCTGGTATACAAGAGGCTTATCGTCTGGCACAACAAAACTTTATTGAAGGTGGTATCAACCGTGTGATATTGGCTACCGATGGAGACTTTAATGTAGGTACTGTTAATCAGCAGGCACTTAAACAGATGATTGAAGAGAAAAGAAAGTCAGGTGTTTCATTAAGTGTGTTGGGCTTTGGTATGGGAAACTACAACGATGCCTTGATGCAGGAGTTGGCGCAAAATGGCAATGGTAATGCCTATTATATTGATACCTTGAATGAAGCACGCAAGGTATTGGTTGAAGAGCTGTCAGCTACGTTAATGACGATTGCAAAAGATGTGAAAATTCAGATTGAATTTAACCCTGGCATTGTTAGTGAATATCGTTTGATTGGCTATGAAACACGCGCCCTGAATCGCGAAGATTTTAATAATGACAAGGTTGATGCAGGTGATATAGGGGCAGGGCACACTGTGACCGCATTATATGAGTTGACGTTTAAAGGTAGTGATAGTTCACTGATCGATCCTCTTCGTTATGCAGATAATGATAAGAA
>CBDUPD010000428.1:0-3043 GCA_965368985.1 uncultured Spongiibacteraceae bacterium
ACAGTGATCTTGCCATCTTTTATTTTGGCTGTAGGCGTGGGTGATGCCATTCATTTGCTGACTATTTTCTTTAGAAAAATAAAACTGGGTGAAGACAAAAAACAGGCTTTGCAAAGTGCCTTGAGTCATACAGGCTTGCCTATATTTTTTACTTCAATTACCACTGCGGCCAGTCTTTGTTCCTTTGGTCAATCTGACATATTACCTGTGGCCAATCTTGGTTTGTTCGCTGCTGCGGGGGTGATGTTTGCTTTTATCTACACTATTTTTCTTTTGCCTGCTCTATTGGCGGTCATACCTTTCAGGATAAAAGCAGGCGGCCAGCCTGAAGTAGCCAGAAGAACGTTGTTTGACGGGTTTCTGGATTTTTCAATTAACTTCTCAAAAAATCATAGCGTTAAGATTGTTGTTGTTAGTTTAATTATTATGATGCTTTCCCTTTATAGCGCATCGCAACTGTTTTTTTCCCATAATCCGGTTAAATGGCTGCCGGAAGATTCCCTGGGTAGGCAGTCTGTTGAAATGTTGGATGAAAAGATCAAAGGCACGGTGTCTATCGAAATAGTTATTGATACGGGTGAATTTGATGGGGTAAAAGATGCCGAGTTTATGGCTACACTTGATGAAGTCGTTACAGCTCTTGAAGCTTATGAAACTGATCGATTAAAAGTGGGTAAAGTTCTATCTGTAATACGCCTTTTAAAAGAAACGAATAAGGCATTATTTGGTAATGCAGAGAGTGAATACAGGATTCCTGACAATCGTGCATTGATTGCCCAGGAATTCTTGATGCTGGAAACTTCAGGCGCTGACGATCTGTTTAAACTGGTAGATAGAAATTATCAAAAAGCACGGGTAACAGTATTAACACCCTGGACAGATGCGGTTTATCTGGGTGACTATACGCGAGACTTACAGGCACTGGTTGCAGAGAAGTTACAGGGCAAGCAGACGTTTGAGGTGACCGGCATTGTGCCGATGCTTGCCAAAACCCTTAAGCAGATTATGACGGCCACGGCCTACAGTTATATGATAGCGTTTGTGGTTATTACTTTTATGATGATTGCATTATTGGGTAGTTTTAAATATGGATTGGTTAGCATGATACCCAACTTGTTGCCTATCACTATGGCGTTAGGGTTTATGCAGGTTACCGGAGCACCACTGGATATGTTTTCCATGTTGATCGGGTCGATTGCCATTGGCTTGTCAGTTGATGATACCGTGCATTTTATGCATGGATTTCGGCGGGTGTATGAAAGAACAGGTGATGCTGAACTGGCGGTGAAAGAAACCCTGCATTCCAGTGGCAGGGCCATGTTAACCACCAGTATTGTATTGTGTTTTGGTTTCTTGATTTATCTCTTCTCTGTAATGAATAACCTACAGGATTTTGGTACATATACTACACTGTGTATTGCGGTAGCCTTATTGGCAGATTTCTGGATGGCGCCCGCTCTGGTATTAATAATGAACCGAAAAAAATAGTATTGTTTTATGGCTAAATCTTTTGCAAATACGCCGGGAAAGCGTTTTCTCAAGCTCACCGGTATGACTGCCAGGGTGGCGGGAAAATATACAACGACAAAAATAAAAAACACACTCGCCCACGAAGATGTTAAAGAAGAAGCCTTGTCAGAGATGTATGCTGAAATTGGAGAGCATGTATTAAAGACGTTAGGAGAGATGAAAGGGGCTGCAATGAAGGTTGGGCAGATTGCTTCCCAGCTTAGTCATATGTTGCCTGCAGAGTTTGCGGAAAAACTGACGCAGCTTCAGCAGCATAGTGAGCCCATGCCTTATGAAGTAATTGCATCCCAGATTAAAAATGAACTGGGGTATGCGCCTGAAAAATTGTTTAAAGAGTTTGATAAAGAACCTTTTGCTGCAGCTTCTATCGGGCAGGTACATAAGGCTGTTACCAAAGATGGTCGTGAGATAGTGATAAAAATTCAGTATCCTGGGGTCTATGAGTCATGTCAGTCGGATCTTATTCAGCTTAAGCATCTATTCTCTCTTAGTGGTTTAATGAAGATTGATAAAAAATCGCTTGATCAGGTGTTTGATGAAATTGAGCAGAAGTTAATGGAAGAGCTTGATTATCAGACAGAAGCAGATAATTTGCGTGAGTTTAAGGCCTTTCATAAAGACTTTCATAAAGTCGTTATACCTGAGGTAATTGATGAATATACAACTGAACGAGTATTGAGTTTAAGTTATGAGCACGGTCATACTCTGGAAGAGTTGGCAGAGTTTGAATATTCACAGGAAGAGATTAACGGCTTGGCTGTTGTGCTTGTAGAAGCCATGCTTAGAGAGATCTTGTATAACGAGAAGGCGCATTGTGATCCGCATCCCGGGAATTTTGCTTTTAGAAAAAGTGGTGAGATAATTATTTATGATTACGGCTGTGTTGCAGATATGCGTGATATGGTTATTGATCACTATATCGAGATTTTTACTTCAGGGTTGAACGGTGATTTTCATCTGGTAGATAAAATGTTGCTTGATCTTGGTGTTAGAAATCCTGCGGAGCCGACAGTCGATTCAGAAATTTATGAATCCTGGTTTAAAGATTTTGTGATACCTGTTCTGGAAGAGCCTGAATTAAATTCTATTATTGAAAAAATTCAGGAAGGCATTAAAAAACATATGAACACGTTTATTAAATTGCGGGGCTCGTTTCAGCTTAGTGCTGATACGCTTTTTCTCAACAGGGTGCTTAGTGGGCACTTTCTGAATCTGGCACAAATGGGCGTCAATATTGATCTCAAGCCTATTGTTCTCGATCATCTGTTTGATGATGAGTCTTGACGAACACTGACAAAAACGATCATCTCTTTGTAAAAATAAGTAAAATTTAACCTGAAAACGCATTGCGTGATCGGAATGGTTAGCGATAGACTGTTACTGTTGTAATCTGTAGGTAGCGGAGGTCTTATGAGCAAGTCCCGGATTGTTAAAGAACAAATGTCTCAAATTGTTCCTCACCTGAATCATTGCAAGCTATTAGGGATTGATGTACTTGATGCTGATGTAGGTA
>CBDUPD010000429.1:0-3036 GCA_965368985.1 uncultured Spongiibacteraceae bacterium
CATAATGCCCAGTGCATAGATATCAGCTCTGGCATCGACATCACCATCTCCTTTGATTTGTTCAGGAGCCATATAATAAACTGTGCCTATATCGGCACAATTTTGCATACGCTCACTAACACTTTGTAACTGTACAATACCAAAATCTGTCAGTTTGAAATTGACACCATTCTCAATCCAGATATTTTCAGGCTTTATCTCACGATGTATGGTTTTCTGATGCGCATAACTTAAGGCAGAGACTAACTGCTCCATTAACTCAACCAGCTCATTTTCACTGAATGAATGCTCTGCCTGATGCCGGGTTTGCATTAATTGAGCAAGGTTATTCCCTTCCAGCAGTTCCATAGAAAGAAAATACAGAGCCCCCTCGTTTTGCACTTCAAACACCTTGGCAATATTAGGATGATCAAGTTCAGCACTTATCTTTGCTTCTTTCAGAAACAGGGCTAACGATTCTTCATTTTGAGTTAGCGCAGGCAACAATACCTTAATAGCAATCTCTGTATTTTTTTCTTTATCGAATGCCCGGTAAACTGCATCCATACTGCCCTGGCCGATCAGCTGCTGTATTTCATAACGACCGGCTAATATATGCCCTTGCTGAAGCTCACTTGGAATAACCTCAGTCGCTGTATTATCAGACTGCTCAGTTTGGCTTTCATCAGGCGCACTGCTACTGTCTTCTGCCAGCAGTACCTCAGCAGCCTGGTCAAACTTAACCAGAATTTCGTCAAACTTGTCTTTAAGAGCCTGGGTAGGCGCTGCAGATTTTTTCTTTTCAATATCAGCTTTTTTCGAGGCGTGGGTTGAAGCAACCTCTTCAGCACTTACCTCTGAAGTGAAACCTAGAATTCTTAACGCCGCTGGCTTATCCATTATTTGAATCTCAACTATTTTTATATTTATTTGAGCCTGTTCATTTCTTATTATTTATACTTATTCAACGCTGCCTGCCTTCACATAACAAACAGAATTGTTGGAATTTGAACAAATATTCCCCAACTTCCTTTTATTATGGTACAGATAATAGCAACAGAATCAATAATTTGCATTACTGAGTTGCTCTAATGCCTTTATACGGATTTATGATGGCATCTGCTGAAGTAACAACATGAGCGGATATAAGAACGGTATTTATCTTACAAACTATCTTTTGGGCAGCAATGCAGCAATAAGTATCTGCTGAACACCCTGCTGAAATTGCTTCTCACTAGAGAGTTGGGCTAGGTCTTCAGCTAATTCAACGATATTCGGGTATAAAGCGATTGAAGCCACCTCATAGCTTAATTTACGCTGGCGGAGTAACTCTTCATCATCTTCTTCTTCTGATATGACTGTCACCTGTGCCTCGGCATTCACCAGTATTACAGAACCAATTGTATAAGCCATCAAGGTATGAAACAGCTGTGCTGCCTGCAGAGCAGTTAAGCCTCCCTGTCTTAATTTGGCCAATACACACTCCATGGTAGCCATGGCGTTACTGCCCATATAGGTTGCACTATCCAATAGCGTAATAATACCCGGGTGATCACATAATGCCTTACGCATCAAACTGTATGTTGTTGTTATCCATACACTTAAATCATCTTCATGATGATTGGTTACATCAAAATCACCTACCACCAGATCAACCAGTTCATGCTCGATGGCAGCCTTGTTTTTATAATGACGATAAATCGCCATCGGAGTAACACCCAACTCGGTAGCCAGTTTGCGCACAGTTAAACCGGGTAACCCCTCACTATCAACAATCTCCAGAGCTATACGTAATATAAGCTCACGACTTAAATTGCCTCGCACTGTTCTGTTTTTTACTGATGTTTTCACTGTCATGGGTGGGATAATCTCACTTGGCTGCTGAAGAACCTGATTATGATCTAAATCAAGCATTTCCCTAATGTCATTCATTATACAGAACCCCATGTTGACATTGTAGTATACGTTGTATACATTTCATATTAATTGTATGGTTATAGCTGATTAATTCAAAAGGCACTGCTATGGAAATTACACAACAAGCACTAGGCAAAGAAGAACTTGGCAAGGTCGATGCAAGCTTCTGGCAACAGATCCCAGCCAAAAATATTCCTTTAGTCGGTGTTCCTGTAGGCATGCAACCCACCTCATTTATCGTCAATAACTGGAAAGACAAAAAAGTTGGCGTGACTGAACAGGTAAATGTTAAAGCCTCACATAATGGTGAGTATATAGCGATACATCTTGAATGGACTGATCCCAGTGAAGATCGCAATACTGATGATAACGATCACTTCCCCGATGGTGCTGCCATTATGTTCCCGTTAAAGGGTGATGCACCATTGGTAACCATGGGCTCAAACGAAAAACCGGTTAATGCCTGGCATTGGCGAGCCGATAGACCCAATAAGGCGAATAACAATATTGCTGGAGGGTTTGGAACCAGCAGGGTAACGTCTGATGTTGAAATAAAAACGTCTTCACGCTATCTCGATGGCCATTGGCAAGTGGTCTTTCTGCGAAAAATGCAACTGGATAACATAACGACTAATGGTGTTCAGTTCAATCCCGGACAAACGCTCAGTGTTGCCTTTGCTGTTTGGGAAGGTAGCAATGGCGAGCGCGCTGGTCTAAAAGCGTTTTCTCCGCAGTGGCATACAATAACTGCAGTAACATCAACGATAACAGGAGAGTAAGCATGTCGAAAAATACAACAGGGCTTATTGTTGGTGGTGAATTACAACAACCCCAACGCCAACTCTCCATGGTTTTCGATCTGAATAAATGCCTGGGCTGCCATACTTGCGCTATTGCCTGTAAAACCCAATGGACTGGCGAAGAAGGCATGGGCAATATGTGGTGGACTATCGTCAACACCATGCCTGGCAAAGGCAGCCCAAAAAACTGGGAAAGCATGGGCGGAGGCTTCGACGCTAACAATAATGCTAATCCATCAAAAATTCCTACACGCGATGAATTCGGCGAAGACTGGCAGTTTAACCATAAAGAAGTTTTTGAAGAAGGCAAAGGTAAAAGCGTTCATCTGCAGCCTGCCCT
>CBDUPD010000430.1:0-3033 GCA_965368985.1 uncultured Spongiibacteraceae bacterium
TGCATACCTGTAAATGAATGTTTTGGATTGATATCGACAATCAGCTCCATTTTGCTCCACATATTATCAAGCAATTTTTGTGGCAAGTTGTTTCGCCTTAACAGGTTTGATCCACCGGTAAAAAATATTTTGGGTGCTCCACTGATCGGGAGTTTGGTATCGCCGCCGGATTCATAAGACTCAATAAAAGCTTCTTCGAGAGATTTCGGGTAATACGGGTTTATCTCTTTATTAAGTTCTTCCTTAATACCTTGATAATGGTAATTAATAGATGTGACATTCGTAGTACATATAAACTCTTCTTCAGCTTTCACTTCAATATCACGAGTCACCTCACTGATTGATTTTCTCTTCTTTAATAGTTCAACTGAAATATCCCATAAATCTCCAGCAGATAACATGCCTGCAAGCATTGCGATCTTTCCTCTAACCCCTGAATATTCCACTTGCAGCTCTGAGCCCATTCCATCCATGCCCAGCCATCCTGTCGATTGGTAGCCAGCACCTTTTTTCCCAATGGCTCCTTTCAACATCAAACATAATAATTTTGAACGATTCATTAAATCAGAATGAATAAAACGGTTAGAACCCCAGCTTGATAGAATCATTGGTCTTTCTGCATTGGCAAACCCTTCAGCAAACTGCTGTATCTGCTCTATGGATAGACCCGTTACCTTACTGGCTTTCTCAAAAGTCCATTGATTCAGGTGTTCTTTAATCAGGGTGCCTACTGTTGTTACTTGTACTTCTTCACCGTTCTCTAGTGTTATTTCAAACACTCCTTCTATAGGGGGCTTGAAATCCATTGTAAGAAGAAAGTTATCACTGGCCTGGCAGCCCGCAGCTAAAGATGGTTGTTTATTTTTCGGGTGCCATACATAAAGGGCATCATCATTTCCTCCTTGCTTTAGATCAGATTCCCTGAGAAAGCGTTTTGTATCAAGACGAACCAATAGGGGTAAATCTGTTTGCTCCTGAACATAATCCAGATCAACTTTACCACTTTCAAAGATATGCCTTGCTACAGCCAGGCCGAGCGCAGCATCGGCTCCGGTTTCAATAGGAAGCCATTGATCAGCATGAACTGCAGTTGCACTGTATTGAGGGTCTATAACAACTAACTCTGAACCATTATATTTAGCTTCATAGAGAAAGTGGGCATCAGGTATTTGAGTAACGGAAGGGTTCATCATCCATACAACAAGATAGTCAGAGAGGAACCATTCATCACTTGAGCCGCCAGAATGTGCAAATCCTGCAGTAAGGGTATGACCAATGTTCAAGTCACCAATTTCAGCCCAGTTATCAGCAAACATGCCTCCTGCCATAAACTGGAATTTAAAGCGTCCAACTGTTGTGGGGCCAGCATCAAAGTTAGGCCCAAGATCTTGATAGATTGTGTCAGTGCCAAATTCTTTGGCAAGCTTGACAGTTTTTTTAGCTATCTCCGTGATAGCCTGGTCCCAGCTGATCTTTTCCCACTTTCCAGAGCCTCTGGGACCTATGCGTTTCATTGGCGTTAGCAGCCTGCTGGGACCATACATCACGTCGGTATAACAGGCTCCTTTTTGACAGCCACGAGGGTTGAAATCTGGCACACCCGATTCAGATGCTTCATAAGTTGCCGTCTGTTCTTCTCGTACAATCATTCCATTTTTTATATATAAATCCCATTCACAGGCGCTTCGACAATTTGCCCAACCATGAGAACCTTTGGCAACGCTATCCCATGTCCAGCGCTGACGATAAAGGTCTTCCCAGCTACCAAGCTTTGGCTGTTTACGTGAGCCAGATATGTTTAAAAGATTACCGGCTAGAGCTTGCTGTTTTAAATGGAAAAGGGGTAAACCGCCCAGTGCGGCAGTAGAGGTTGCCAAGGCAGAAAATTTTAAAAATCTTCGCCGAGTCAGTGTGCTGATTTTTTGGGAAGTATCTTTGGCCATTTTTGGGATTCCTGAGAACCGAAACAAAGAATTCAGCATATAGACTATACAGATACTGATATATTGTATAGATTATTATACAATTTTTAATAATCTGTATCGTTCGTACAACCAATTGCCTGTTTCTGGTAGTATTTACGTTGTATACCTTAAATCTCTCCTTTCTCCTTAATATAGGCTGATGAATGACTCTGGATCAAAGTTTTGAAGAGCTACTGACCGATAAGCTGGATATAACACCAACAAGCCATAAGATTCTGGATGCCGCTGAAAGGTGCTTCCAGAAAATTGGCGTGTCTGAAACTTCTATGTCAAAGATTATGGAAGAGGCCAATGTTTCAAGAGGCACTCTCTATAAATACTTTAAAAACATAGAGCAGGTGATTACCTTATCGGTTATTCGCGATATGAAAGATATCATTGTTCAGGCAGACCAGATTCGAAATCGCTATGACACGGTAGATGAACAACTAGTCGAGGTGTTTTATTACACAATTACGGAAATGGCAAAACGCCCATTGCTAACGCTTTTGTTTTCTCAAGATAGTCAACTCTTAATGCGTATTGGATTATCGAATGAAGTTATCGAGGAGATTGGCATGTATCGCATAAGGCCAATATATGAGTCAATAAAGGATTCAGGGCGATTAAGAGCAAATGTGAGTCTGGAAGACTTTGTTGACTGGTGTAGAAGGCAGATAATTTCATTTCAGGTTTCACCATCAAAACATCAAAACAGCCCTACTAAAATGAGACAATACATTCGATCGTTTTTATTGCCTTCTTTAATCAAAATTTGATGTTAGTAACTCACTTGATAGAATTTATGACTGCCTAGGTAGTTATTTTGTTGAAAAACTCGATAGCTGAAACGCTGCTCTACCATCGCCTTCAGCGGACACTTCGTCGTCACACGATTTTAATGGAATTTCTAATCAGAGCATCACGGGCGTATTCAAGCTGGCTTCCTGATGAGAGCAAAAAAGCACAATTAACCAAGCTTGCTATTAAACAATGGTATTAATAAATGGAGCATTACCGTTTAATCTAAAGAATTGAACTCTTTTCTTTATTGTAGTCACTGGTTTCC
>CBDUPD010000431.1:0-3026 GCA_965368985.1 uncultured Spongiibacteraceae bacterium
CATCCAATTCGGCAATATGCGCTGTTATATGCTCAGTCATAAGACCACACAATTGCCACAGAAGCTGGCGTGGAGATGTAACTCCTTTAGCATTCCCCATTATTTTATCGGCGATACCAACAATCGCTGGTATTTCTACACGTGAAATAGTGAGTAGCACATTCTCAGTGGTCCATGACCGCAAGGAGACCATCTCAACACTTTCAAGCTCTTTAAAATAAACAGCCCTAAGTGTCATAACCAGCTCGTCATTTGAATTGATAAACATTCGAGGACGGGTCAACTCATCACATAAAGATTCCAGGGTATGCGAATCAAGCCCAGGCACCCTAGCGAGCCACTCTTTCGCCTGATCCATTTCACCTACATAATGTAACCAAATCAAACCATCGTCAGACGAAAATACCGTAGACTCCGAAAACTCCACTGCTGAACACTGCTCATTCACAATTTTTAATGCAAACATGGTTAACCTTCTTATTTGAAACGGCACCTAGCCAATTTTGGTTGTCCCGATTTTAACGGGTGAAAATATACCGCTGAAGCCAAACCAGACAAGTAAACCAATTAATACCCACCCTTCAGAAAAACTATCATCTTAATCAGACACCCTTATCATCAGGATTCAATCGAACAGCATCCGATACACTGCCCCTCAGGACGCTGGCGAGACCAGCGAACGCTGTAATTAACCCCGCTTTTCAACATGATTTCGTTTGAAGTAGATACCACACCACTATCATTCGCATTTAACACAAAGGCTATGCCATGCTCACTACGATTGATACACCGAACATTTATTGATATATAGAAACCATCACGATAGATAAATATCTCTTGAGCATCATCCTTGACCATCTCTATTCTTGATTCCCTGCGCGCATCCATTATTTGCACCTGATCAGACCACCGCTCAAGAATGTATCTGACATCATTAATGGATATTGGCTTATTCATAATGGCATCAATTTTTGCCTCTTGATCAAGCGCTGCTGGTGAAAGACCACTGTAACCGGTGAGAATAATAATATGGCACACACAACCCAATCGGCGTAATTTGACAGCCAGACCATCACCATTCATACCCGGCATTTGATAATCAACAATTACCAAATCAATGTTTTGCCAATTATCACTGGCCCACTCAAGACAACTTTCAGGTGATACGAATGGATATACTTCACAACCACATTTTTTCAGCAAGATCTCCAATATCCTGAGATTTGTTGAGGTATCGTCTACAATCAGTATTTGCTTCATATTGTCAGTGTAGCCCACATTGTTATGAAAATATAACTATGTGAACCAGCCATCATAGAATTAAGATGGAAGACTTGTTGACCAAAAGCACTTTATCTCACCGTATCGATAAAGATAATATAATCAAAAAAATCTTTATATCCTCTATGTATTAAGGCTTTGTTGCGATATCGTAAATACCTATATTCAGTCACAATTACAGATAACAATTCAATGTAGCTGACTTAACCTCGAGACACTTATTATGACCAAGATCAAATCATTTATTCTCACCTTCACTCTGGGTGGCCTGGTCGTCATTCTGCCTATTATCATTTTCGTCAAACTTATATTATGGGCGACAACATTTTTGAATAGTATGGCTTCACCATTTATCAATCTGCTGGTTAATTTGTTACAGATCTCTTATACACACGCCCAGCTATTAACTTTTTTGATTGCGTTTGCCAGCTGTTTTTTTCTCGGCATATTTGTTCGAACCCGGCTTGGCAATTTACTCTATGTTTTTTTCGAGAATCGAGCGCTTGAAAAGATCCCGGGGTATAAAATAATCAAGGATATTGTCGGACAATTCACAAGCTCTAAAAACAACCTGTTCCGTGATGTCGTATTACTTAAACTTGGTGATTCAGAAATAGAAATAACAGGATTTGTTACCGATGACAGCCACGACGAGCGCGTTACCGTTTTTGTTCCTACTGGCCCCAACCCAACCACAGGCCTTATTCTTCATGCACAAAAGAAAAACCTGACCTATCTCGATACATCGGTAGAAACAGCATTAAAAAGTATTATTTCTTGTGGTGCAGGCAGCCAACAAATTATTGCTACTTTAAACAGTTCATCATCCTGATGGAACACTTGTATAATTTTGTTGTTGAATTGATTACTTTAATGGCCAAACCCAAATTCAATCTACTTGATCAATATTTGAGCTGGCCATCAAGGTTTAAGTTTCGTTAAAAAACAGTCTCATGTCATCGTCTGATAATTCTAACTGACGCGCCATTTCCAGTAGCTCGATTCTTTTTCGTAACTCATATTTTTTTTTGCTTTCAAATTTGATGAAAATCCTGTCTTCTGAATCATCATCACTATCCAAGCTAACATTTTCTGGCATTAGTTATTCCTTAGCATTATCGGCATCTTCTTCTTGCAACTCACCGTCATCGCTATTTTCTAGCAAATAGCCAATTTCATCATCAATACAACTGTTTACAAACTGGCCTCTTTTATCTGCTGTTATACCATCCTCATTAGCCCACTCTTCACAGGAAGCCTTCATTTCGGCATATTCACCGGGAAATGATTTCTTGAGTTCTTCTGTTATATCAGATGCAAACACATTACTTGTAAGAAAAACAGCCGCCAGCAACACTATATTTCGCATTTCTTTATCCTCAAAGGAGATATTTAAAAGTGAAAAGTAGTCCCTAACTTGATTAACGGCAAATGATATATTTTACTTCGACTGATCAAAATAATTTGTTAATAGGCATTTAAAATAAAAATAATTTATCAATAAATCAGTAGATTATTCAACTCATCACTTTGCAAACCACATCATTTGATGAAAAACGCTGCAAGCCTTTATTGAGATACCTCGAAAATGCACAGGTTTACGGTATGGCAATTACCAACGAGGAAATAGAGATACGACAAAGAGGGGAGTAGTTGTAGGGAATTCACCATAAAATGGCCATTTGGCCACATTATAGTGGTACGAACTTTTGATTGTGGCCAGAGACAGCTGCGTGAGTTGGTGG
>CBDUPD010000432.1:0-3025 GCA_965368985.1 uncultured Spongiibacteraceae bacterium
TATTACTTTAGCGTTTTTGAAGTTTGTCCATTTGCTCTCTTTGCATTCTTGCCAGCTATTAAGTGCCTCACCCACTGTTTTGCTTGTGTCAAAGTCCATCTTCAGGCTCTGTACAGTTTCAATATTATTTGCAGGGTTGGACTGACTGCATGATTGAACGAGTAGAACTGTGAACGCTAACAATATGGATTGAGTTTTATTCATTTGTTGCTTTTCTTAATAGGGGTTAGTGTTTCAATTGGGCTCACGGGCTTTCCTTTGTATCTCTTGGGAGAAATAATGCATTGTTTCTTCCAGGATGAAAATGACAAAAAGGTATTAGTTGTTTAAAACTATCATTGTTGGTTTTGTCTAATATAGTCAATAAATGTAATTTTTGTACCTTCACTCCAGGTGCTTTCAACAACGAAGTACAGGTGTTCACCTTGCCCCAAATAGTTAAAACCGTACCTGCATGACCCGCGTTGATCGATGGGGCCTTTAATGTATTCGGGCGGTAATTTTCTATCGGCAATAATACTGGATACTTTTGCTTTTGCCTCTTCCAGACTTAAACCACACTGATTATTGATTTTGTCTTCATAGACAGCGAAAGCCAGAATGCCCAGCCCGGACAAGAGTATTATTGTAATAGTTATAGCTATCTTATTGGCGAAAGTCATCAGTTTAAGAAAAAATTACTTTTTTGAAGGACAATTAAATGCCTCAAATATTATGTTCTTTACGAATATGTGCTAGCAATCCACCAGATGCTTTTTCAATAACATCTATGATGGGAAAAAACTTTTCTATACCTTCATGATAGGGATCAGGGATTTGTGTATTACCCATATTGTTGGGGTGGTAGTGCATAAATAGTTTAATTTCACCTTTATATTCTGCCGGTTGCCAGGCTGTTAAGCTCATCATGTTTTTTCTATCCATAGGAATGATATAGCTGAACTTTTCATAGTCTTCAGAGTTAATTTGTCGTGCTATCTGATCTTTAATGTCGTATCCGAAGTGTCTGGTTGCTTCGAGAGCGCGTTTATCCGGGTTTTTCCCCACGTTGAATGCAGCAGTTCCACAAGAGTCGATGAGAAATCGATCGGTTAATCCCGCTTCATCTACCTGGTGCTGGAATATGCCTTGTGCACTGGGTGAGCGACAGATGTTGCCAAGGCAGACAAATAAAACCCCGATTTTTGAATCTTGCATTATAAACTCTTACTGTTTTATTTGGTGGCTTGATAGAGAATGAACTTTGCATTTGTTGCAAGTTGCTCTACGTATGAGAATTTCTTTTTCAGTGGTATATGATACTGCAAATGTCGGTTTCCGATGAGAAATAATTTACCTCCATCGGTTAGTTGCTGGTGGCATTGGAGAATCATGGTTTTCGTTGTTTGATCACTGATCGTATGTTGCTGGTGAAAAGGAGGGTTACACAGGATCGCGTCGGCAGTAGGTAGTTCAAGGTTATACAGACTGTTATTTTGAATAACGTTATATCGATTGATGGGTAATTTATTCAGTGCTACAGATTCAATACATGATTGTGTTGCGTAGTTTGATTCATCAATAAAATTGACGGTTATGGTGTTATATAGCTGTAAGGCTTTTATGCCAAGAATGCCATTGCCACATGCCAAATCAATCACGTTATTACATTTGGATAAATCCGGAAAATTCTCAAGAAAAAAACGGGTGCCTATATCTAATCCCTCACGCGAAAAAACATTGGGGTAGTTAATCACTGAAATATTGAATTCAGGGAAGTTAAGGTGTTGTTGTATTTCAGGCGAATTATTATTTTTACCTTTCTGCAGAAGCATACATTTGGCTTTTTTAACCCCGGGAAGAACATCGACAATTTCAAAATAATCATAAGCCGATTCATAAAAGCTTTTAGGCCAGTATTTTTGCATGCCAGCAACAAGCACAGTGATATCTTCAAGTTGGGAAAGCAGGGAAAGCTGGTGTTGAAAAAAATGCAGATTTTTGGGTAATCGCAGCAAAAACGTTTTTTGTTGAGATTGACTGAGTTGGTTAATCGGCTGGCATTCAGGTGCTTTAGTATCCTGATTCCAGTTTGTTGATAACCAATGTTTAAATATGGCAGAGTCGTTATAGACCTCTGGCCTAAATTGCGCGGTGGCAATACTTAATGCGCCAAATTGATCATTGATTGTAGCAATGCCTTGTTTAACAAGTTCGGGCTTTTTGGCTAGCTGGTTTAACAGGTAACAATCAGCCTGGTTCCATGCCTGTGCCGTTGCATCATGATCGATGCATCGCAAAAGGAAGTCACCGAAAGCCGTCTGTAGAAGAGGTTGAGAGTGGTTCACAGCTTGTCGGTGTCCAGAGATTGCCGGTATTCACCGGGAGTCATACCTTTCCACTTTTTAAAAGCTCTATGGAAGGCGCTAGGCTCATCAAAGCCCATCAATGCTGATACAGCATTAATTTTAAGTCCCGGACGATTGAGGTAGGCCAGGGCGGCTTCAAGGCGGGTTTTATCTTTAAAGGCTTGATAGCTGGTATCTTCTGCTTTTAGTCGGCGACGCAAGGTTCTAACTGACATGTGCAGGTCTGATGCAATCATTTCAACACTAGGGAAGTCTTTACTGAAATCATTGCCTACGATAGCCCGAATTTTAGTTTGTATGCTTGCTTCATCAGAGTGGCGAACCGAGAGTTGATATGGAGCAGATTTTAAAAACTCATTGAGGCTTTCTTCATTATGAATGATGGGTGCATCAAGAAAATTGCTGTTAAAACGAAAACCATTGGTTTTCTGGTTAAACTTTAAAGGGCACCTGAAAACATCTTCAAGAATTTCTACCTTATCAGGTTGTGGTGCGGTAAAACTCACCTCAATGACATCGAGTGATTTACCAATTAGCCATGAACAAAATCTGCGCCACATATGCATAGATGCGGCTATAGCAACTAATGACTGGGTTTGTGATATGTGTGATTCATCAGTCGACGGTAGATGATTCATCACTGTGCCGTCATCAAACCAGGTAAGTGGAATGTGTTG
>CBDUPD010000433.1:0-3018 GCA_965368985.1 uncultured Spongiibacteraceae bacterium
AAGAAAGGGAATACGCTTGATAATTGGTATGAGAAACAAGAAGAAATACAAGCTAAAAAAGATACAAATTCAAAGGGATGGAAGTTAATGACAGATGCCCAAGGCAATAAAGCCTATGTTAGTCCTGATGGTTCGCAATTCGAAGAGGTTCAATAATGGCATTTGATCTAGCTACAGCAAAGCCAATTACTGGAGGCTTTGACTTATCTACAGCAAAACCTGATGATGATCAGCAACCAGTTCCTGCACTAAAAGACGATAGGAGCTTTATGGATAAGGCTATTGGAGTTGGTGAGACCGCGTTAACTATTGGTTCTAGTATAGTTGCAGATCCAATAGCCGGATATGCCGGGTTGGTTTCATCTCCATTCACAGCGACTAGCCAGACTGAAGATGCAGGTGATGTAGTAAGAAGAACAAGAGAGGCTTTAACTTATCAGCCAAGAACTGAAGCAGGACAGGAATATATTCAGGATGTAGGGGAAAAGCTTCAGCCTGTTGGGGAGTTTGTAGAAAAAGTAGAGAGATATACTGGAGATATTGGAGAGAGCGCTGGAGGGCCGACAGGTGGAGCTATTGGCTCAATGGTTCCAACTGCGGCAGCAGAGCTGCTGGGTATTGGTATCGGGAAAGGTGTTTCTAAAATACCACAAACATTATCTAAAAGGTCTATATCCAAAGCAGATGATTTAAGGTCTCAGGCTGATGATATTTTAGCTCCAAGAGCTACGGATGCAGGTCTTGAGGATGCTGCTCAAGTTATTCAGAAGGGTAAGCCTGAAGATGTGGCTAAAATGGTCAATCCAGATGCGGATTACTATAAGGCTGCAGATGAACTTGGAATAAATACCGAGCCTTTAGCGTCTTTTGCTAGTCAAAACCCACAATATAGATCATTAGAGATGGGGCTTTCTTCTATACCTGCAAGTCAACTAGATAATCAAGCCAAAGCATTTATAGCAGAAGTTGGGCAAAAGGCTGATGATATTATAACCGAGTATGGAGGAACATTAGATAAGGCTGAATTATCAGGAAGATTTAGAGAGGATTCGCTTAAAACTATTGATGATATTTATGATCGTGAAGGGCTGCTTTATGATTCTATTGAGAATGTGCTGCCTAAAACCACAAGAGTAGATGCTAGTAATACTTTATCTTATATAAATAAACGTGCAAAGGAGCTTGGAGGTCCTCAAAATCTTCCGCCTCAACTCAAAAAACTGTTACGTGAGTTAAGCCCTAAAACTAAGAAAGGAAATGAATATATTGATCTATCAGTAGGTAAAAAAACTGAGAAATTAACAGTTAACCCTACCCATGAGCTATTAAACCAGAGAAGAAAAGAGGCAGGTCAGCAATTAGGAAGAAAGGGGAATACATTGTTTAAGGATATGGAGACAGGCGAGTTAAAGTCGCTTTATGCTGCAATGAAAAAAGACCAGGAACTAATTGCATCTAAAACTGATGGTCTTGGTGATGTTGTTGAATCTGCCAACGCATTAACTATTCAAAGGAAGCAAATAGAAGACAACTTAACCACTCTTCTAGGAAAGCAAATGCAAGACGATTTAATGCCTAAAGTCGGTCAAGCTATAAAAGGTCTGCAGAAAGGAAGAGTAGAAAAATGGGAGGCAACTATAAATGCTATTCCTGAGAACATGAGAAAGGAAGTTGTTGTATCCGCGTTAAATGATATTTTTAGAGGAAATGGAGCATCTCAGCAACAATTTAATCCGACTCAATTTGTTAAATTTATGAATGAATTGGATAGACAGCCTAAAATGAAGGCGGCTCTTTACAAAGAATTACCTCCAGAATCTATAAGAGCTGTAGAGAATCTAACAAAGGTAAGTAACGGTATATCTATAGCACTTGGCGACAAAATACCAACAGGAAGGATAGCTGCGTTCTTTGATGAAAATAATGGGTTTTTAAGACGAATGATGGGTAAGAGCGTTACTATTGCAGCTAGCTTAAAAGCAGGTCCTATTGTCGGTGCAGTTGTTAATGAGTTTTTATCCCAATCTTCTGATGGGTCAAGAGCTGCGGCAAACATTATGGCGTCTAATCAATTTCAAAAAATTATACGACAGGCTGTTACTGATGGGGTATCTGATGGAAATAGAGCATCGTCAAAGTTATTAGAGATGGAGAAGAATTTAAGAAAAGCGAGAGTGTATGACGATTGGGCTAAAACATTATCAGAAAGTGATTTGTTGAAGCTTAATAATGTTGGGATCGTGAATTATTTATTTAATGAAGGCGAAGAATAATGGCTATAAGAATTCCTTTCAGTGCTGAGCAGTACTGGGACGCAACAAATAAAAACGCTTATATCGGCGCTAAGATGTATACCTATGATTCAGGTACTACAACACCAAAGACGACATATACCACTGCTGCGGCTACTGTTTCACATGCTAACCCAATTATTGCAGATGATAATGGTATATTTCCAGAGATATATGGAACAGATAGCTATCACATAAAGATTTATGATACCGATGACAGTGAATTAATTTATGACGCTGATGAAATTGCGCCTACATCTGGCACCGCGCCTACAGTAACCACGATAACTGCTAATGGTACTTACAATGTACCGGCCGGCACGAGCTTTCTAAAGGTTACTTGCATTGGTGGCGGTGGTGGCGGTGGTGGTAGTCTTGGTACGCCAATTACTTCCGGTGGTGGTGGTGGTGGTGAAGGTGAAACAGCCTCGGTATATATTGCTTCTCCTTCGTCCTCGTATTCTGTAACTATTGGTGCCGGCGGTGCTTTAGGTGCGGCTGGTGCAGGCGGAGGGACTGGTGGCGATACTATATTCGGTTCTGTTTGTACTGCTAAGGGTGGTTTTGGTGGCTCTCAGACAGGTATTGGTGGTAATGGAGGTCGATCTGGAACAGGTGATGTTTTAATACCTGGCGCGGCTGCTAGCAATGCATCACTACAAGACCCTGCTGGCACTATTATGTTAGGAGGGACTGGTGGCGGGTCTGGTGCTGGCGTATACTTAGT
>CBDUPD010000434.1:0-3010 GCA_965368985.1 uncultured Spongiibacteraceae bacterium
CACCTGAACAACAAGAAAGACTGGAAGATGCACTACTGGCAGCAGGCGCATTTTCTATCACCTATCAGGATGCGGCAGACCAGCCTATTTTAGAACCAGATCTTAACGAAACACCCCTCTGGAACAATCTTGTTCTAACGGCTTTATTTAGTGCCGACATTAACGTTAATGATACACTTGCAATTACTCAAACCCGATTTGAATCAGCACTACCTGATCACAAGGTAGAAATTCTTGAAGATAAAGACTGGGTAAGAGAGTGGATGAATAATTACCAACCCATGCAATTTGGTGATCGCTTATGGATTTGTCCCAGTTGGTGTGAAGCTCCCGACCCTGGCGCAGTTAATCTGCTACTCGATCCCGGCCTTGCTTTTGGCACAGGCACACACCCTACAACTGCGATGTGTTTAAGTGAGCTGGATAAAATGGATCTTAATGGTAAAACAGTCATCGACTATGGTTGTGGCTCCGGTATTTTGGCCATTGCCGCTTTATTACTTGGCGCAAAATCAGCTATAGGGGTTGATATTGACCCCCAGGCACTGGCAGCAACCAAAGCAAATGCTGAATTAAACAACATTTCACCGGATAAACTTCAGTTATTTCTGGCTGGAGATGAGCCCGAAGAAATTGCAGACATTGTTGTTGCCAATATCCTGGCAGGCCCTCTGGTTGAATTATCTGATCATTTAACCACCATGACTGCAGAAAATGGCGAAATTATTCTCTCTGGCCTACTTAATGAACAACAAGAAGCTGTTACCGCAAGCTATGGCCATTTCAGCTTTTCTTCGGCGTCTCAAAACGAATGGCTATGCCTCCATGGAACAAAATAAGCGTTTTTGTCACTATCAAACCGCTAATTCGCAAAACATTCGGGTTAATTCACAGATTTGTTGCTTAAACCACTGACAAAAGGGCAAAAAACACTCTACAATTAGTCAACTAGAACAGACAATCTAAAAATTATGGACGTAATTACAGCAAGCTGCCCAGAGTGTTCCGCACAGTATCAACTCACCCCGGAACAATTGTCTGTTGCCAATGGACAAGTTCGTTGCGGTGCTTGCATGACAGTTTTCCAGGCTGCACCACCCACCGAACAAGCTGCACCTCCTCCGGCGCCTAAACCATCAGGAGCCCCGGAAAGATCATCTTTTATCAATGATGAAGACGATAAGTTACTCAACGATACCGGTGTCAGAAAAAGCTTTGATAAAGTCAGCGATTTTGAAACCGGTGAGTTCAACGCTACATTTGATGACCTTGATGAAATGGGTAGTCTTGGAGATGACATTTCGATAGATGACAACTTCACGTTTGATGATGATGCTGTCTTTGATGACAACACAACATTGGATGACGATGCGACTTTTGATGACGACACATCATTTGACGATAGCACCTCATTCGATGACAACTCATTGCTTGATGATGACTCCTTACTGGGCGGAGGCTTCAGTGATGAATTTCAGAGTGATGGCGATTCATTTGGCGAAGAAATTCTGCTCAGTGATGATGGCGACATGATAACTGATGACACACTGGGTGACGCAGATGAATCATGGGCCGAACAGCTTCTTGATGATGATGACGACCTTGATGAACTAGAAACCGTTGTATCTCCAGCCGCTAAAGCTCCAACAGATGAAGCCGGCGGACCTCGTGCAGCAATGGGTGCGCTCGGTGACGATTTTGATTTTGAATCCGATCTTGAAGGGATGGAGCTAGGTTCACTTTCAAAAAACGAAGAAGAAGACCTGGGTTTTTCTGACAAAGATGAAATGATTGGCAGAATCACCCCTGAACCACTGGAATTTCTTCTTTTTGAAAAAAACTCACTCGCAGCCAGAATAGCATACGGCGCACTTTCGTTTCTCGCCATCTGCATCTTCGCTATTCAATTACTCTACTTCCAGTTTGACAACCTGGCACGCGACCCCGATTGGCGCTCTTTCTATGAAACAACCTGTGGCATGTTCGGATGCGAACTTCCAGAGCAATATTCAATCAATGATATTAGTGCAAAACATTTGACCGTAAAATCACACCCCTATTACAAAAACACCTTGATTGTTGACACTATCATCACCAATCATGCCGATATTTTACAGCCATTCCCCAAACTCGAGCTATTTTTCACTGACACATCCCAAAAAATAGTCTCTGCTCGCCAGTTTCAACCCGAAGAATACCTCCGGGGAGAACTTGCCAATGCCTCCTTGATGCCCAGCAAGCAGTCCGTACATGTTGCACTGGAACTCAATGATCCCGGTAAAAAAGCCACTGGCTACTGGATTCAACTCACATACTAATTGATATAAACCCAGTAAGTTTCTGATAAATAAAGCTGTTTTACATCAAGAACTTTTTGCACAAAAAAAACTGCAAATTTAAGCAATTTCACCCCGTTTTGGACTACCATCCAAGCCACTGAACGAGTATCATACGCAGCCTCGAAAACTGATGAAAAAATACTCAGTCTTGATAAATATTGGCCCGTACACACTTAACAGCCCTGTACTACTTGCCCCTATGGCAGGTGTAACAGATGCTCCTTTTCGGAGGTTGTGCCAGGAATATGGTGCCGGATTAACAACATCAGAAATGTTAACTGCCAAAAGTGAATTATGGAGCAGTAACAAGTCTCGCTTGAGGCTGGTCAATCACAACAACAACGAAACACCTTATAGTGTTCAGATTGTTGGCAGCGACCCCGAACAAATGGTGTTAGCAGCCAGAAAATGTGTAGAACACGGCGCCCAACTTATTGATATTAATATGGGTTGCCCTGTAAAAAAAGTATGTAAAAAAGCTGCCGGCTCTGCCCTATTGAAAGATGAAGCCCTGGTAGCCAGTATTTTGAAAGCAGTTGTTACTGAAGTGAATATACCCGTAACACTGAAGATTCGCACAGGTTGGGATACAGAAAACAAAAATGCTGTCTCTATTGCAAAAATTGCAGAGGACAGTGGCATTCAGGCTCTGGCCATTCATGGTCGAACCA
>CBDUPD010000435.1:0-3009 GCA_965368985.1 uncultured Spongiibacteraceae bacterium
CCACATTTTGTCAGCGAAATGTATATCCTGATTTGTAGCCAATGGACGCTGCATCAAGTCGTTTAGATTATTAGGTATTGAAATATCTTCCCACTGCTGGGTAGTATTAAAGTAAATAAGTTCCTGGGAACTGTTACTTTCCTCGATCACATAGATATCAACATTCTCCAAAACTTCTTGCTCTTCAAATAGAGCATGATCAACAAACTCGGTTATTTCAAACTCCAGCAATACAACACCTTGTAAAGCTTGTATACGCTGCTCAACCGTTTCAAGTGATTTATTTGGCAAAAAAACAGGGTGTAAAACGGTAATTATTTTTTCATCAAATTCATGGGCATAAATACCACCATCGATTGTTTTATTTGATGCTGTCTTTGTCGCAAGACTAATTGCATCTAACACCCGGGGAATAGAGCCCAGATCAAGCCCTACGTCATGCAAATCTTGCTGTTTAGAAAATACATGATGCACGGGATAAAACTGCTCAGCACTCTGATAAGAATCACTGGCTTCAGCCAGTTCGTCTATTTGAATAGTAAAATCTGAATACCCGCCGCTTCTTGTTCTTGCAATAAATCCGTCTAACCGTTCTTTCTTTATAACTGGAGCCCAGACCACTGATTTAATATATCGATGTTCTTCTTCCGGAAAAATATAATTATTAAAGGTCTGAAATCCTGACTTATCAACATATTGTGATGCGGCAAATAAACCCGATATACCCTCTAATAACTCTACAATAATCTTCAACTCATCATTGATTGCATCACCTTGTTCATGAGTTTTATTTTGAAGCTCTACAGAGTATTCAACTTTGACTGATGACATGATCAAAGCAAAAACATAGAAAGATAAAAGCAATCCGCAAAGCAGAGTTAAAACGACGTGGGTTTTATTTTCCCGAAGTGAGAGTTTCATAATCCATTATCCTTAGTCCTTTAAGCATACAATCCCTAGCTCATTATCCGTTGAGCTTTTATACCTCTACGCTAAATACCCTTTACCTTAATAGTATTTATCTGTGCGTATATCTCGAAGTGTAGTCGACTATTTCCAATTCGCCAGTTATTTGCCACTTTTTTTATTTAATCGGTTTATTTTTTGGAAAATATACCCACTTACTACTACTATTAACCTTAACTATTACTATGGAAGCCACTATAAGCATATTTATCAAGCATAATTGCATTATAGTGCAGGTAAACTGATAAATATGGATATTTTATGACTACTCAATACCAACAAAAATTCAACAAAATCAAAGCAAACTATTGCTCTGAACTCTCTAATAAATCCCTGGAAATTAAAAAAAGCTGGTTAAGGCTAACTCACCTTAACTGGCAACGTGACTGGGTGATTCGCCTGCAACAGCAAGTGCATCAACTTGCTGGTAGTGGTGGCGCTTTTGGCTTCCCTGAGCTTAGCCAATGCGCACGTGAAATCGACATTCGATTACAGGAGGTCATCGATGATGAGACCAATAAATCAATCGATCACCAACCTATCACTGTTTTAATTGATAAACTCCAGGCTTTGATACAAGAAGCTGTTTTAGATAATGCTTCAACAAAATCCAAAATAATGGCTGCCAAAGCTACCCTGAGCACTGAGCAAATACCCACTGTATTCGTCGTTGATGATGACGAATCATTCTGCTCATTAATCACCTTACAACTAACCTCGGCAAATTATAAGGTACGCAGCTTTAACAGGCCTGCTGACTGCCTATTGGCTTTAAAAGACCAGCAACCGGATATTATTCTCATGGATATCTGCTTTCCAACTGGCAGCCTGGCAGGCGTTGAAGCCGTGAGCCTTATTCAGGCAGAAGCTGGCAAGAAAGTGCCTGTTATCTTTATGTCATCACGCACAGACATTGTTGCACGCCTGCGTGCCCTGCGAGCAGGTAGCGCTGCTTATCTTACCAAACCCTTCTCTGTTACTGAGTTAAAAAATACAGTCGATGATGTATTGGCAATGATGCAAAAAATTAAAAGCAAAGTGCTTATTATTGAAGATGATGCCAATGTTGCAGAAAACTATAAATTGCTGCTTGAGGAGTCTGGTTATAACAGTAAAATCATTACCAATCCTCTGCATAGCTTACAAAAGATTACTGAATACAAGCCCGATATTATTCTTATTGATATGCATATGCCCAATATTAATGGGGTAGAACTATTACAAATCATACGACAAACGCCAGAAATGTCGGCAATTCCCGTTATCTTTCTCACTGCTGATGATACCCAAAATACAAGAGACAGAGCGTTTATTGCAGGCGCTAACGCCTTTTTAAATAAAAGTATTGATGCCGATTCTTTAAAACGCTCGATTGATGAAACAATAAAAAGCAATCAACAAAACATTAAACTGTTTAACCAGTTAACTCAAAATCAATCATCCAATGGCATGCTTAACAGAAACTTCTTTTTAAGCTGCCTTGAAGCATCATTGGCTTCCCGGAAAGAAAACGGGCAGTATATGGCCTTGTATTACCTAAGCATCGACCAGCTCGAGAATATTCGCAGTCATTACGGACTTCCCGGAACCATCAACCTTCAAGACTGGCTTTTTCAAACAATCTCTGAGGTGATTCCAGTTGATGACAAGTGGTCAACACTAGGGGATTCAACAGTGGCCATTCTTTCTAACTACAAAACATCAGAACAACACAAAAACCATGCACAAAAAATAATTGATCATATAGCCAAAACAAAATTTATTATTGATAGCGTTCCGGTAAAGTGCACTGCCAGCCTGGGTATTGTACTGTTAGACAACTCAATTAATAGCAGAGAAGTCGCCATTGCCTACTCTGAAAAAGCCCAGCAGCAAGCTTTTCTTAAAAATGGTAACCAGATTCATACCTATCAGACCAATAGCGGCCAGCAAGTTGACATTCTCATTGGCGACCAATTACCCGAAGATCAATTACACCTGTGTTATCAACCCATTGTTGATATTGAGGGCAACGCATCAGAAATCTATGATAGCTTTGTTCGC
>CBDUPD010000436.1:0-2989 GCA_965368985.1 uncultured Spongiibacteraceae bacterium
AAGATGAGAGACTGATTGGTATCGAGTACCACAGCCCGACAAAATATAGCCGGGATATAGAAACACTCAATCTCTCGCTTGATTATCTGGTGTCAAAACTGGATGCGTCGAGATTATTATTATATATGGATTTTACAGCTACCTATGCAACTGGTGAAATTATGCAGCTTGAAGGTAGTAAGAAAGAAGGTAATCTGGAAAAAGTAGAACATCATAATACAGCTTTCGGTATTGGCCCCGGATTTCTAACCAGTTACCGGTTTTATGAGCATGGTCGTTTTTCATATCATCTGGGTGGAAGCGGAAACCTGCTATTTTATAACAAGAACTTTCCGGCTGGTGGTGATCCCTATAACTTTATGGTGAAAGGTGGGCCGATGATTGAATATAATCTGGGAAATGCAAAATCCCTGACTTTCAGCCTAAGCTTAATGCATGTCTCCAATGGTCAAGGGCTTGGTAATCAAAATCCGGGTTATGAGGCTAAAGGCATTGGGATAAGGTTTAAGGGATTTTAAGGAACCTCTGAATTATGGCCTATGTGTTTATCCTGAGAGCTTACTCATTGTAACAATCTCCCTGAAATATACCTCTCTCTTTCATTAGGCCTTCAATATATTCAATAGGAGGCATTTTTTGTCGTGTCCAATCAGGGGCTACCAGTTCATCCCAGCGGTTGGCAAGAGCAGCCAACCGCTGTACGGAAATATCGGGTGATAAGTGGCGCAGAAACAGAATGACTTTCTCTGCGTATTCATCAAGCTCCACAGGTGTGAATTCGCCTGCATTGTACATGGATTCAAGAGGAGTATTTTTCAAAACGTGCAGATTGTGCAGCTTTACATTACTGATAGGTAGGCAGTTTACCTGTTTGGCAGTTTCAATAATTCGCTTATTACTCTCGTTAGGAAGCCCGAACATTAAATGAATACCGATATCGGCACTCGTTCTTGTTGAGAGTTTTTGAATTGCTTCAATCGATGTTTTAGTCGAGTGACCGCGTTTTAAAAAATCCAGATGATCATCAAAAAAACTTTGAATGCCCAGTTCAATCAACAGGTAGGTTTTTTGGCTGATTTCGTCAAACAAGGGATAGATTCTGTCGGGCAGGCAATCAGGGCGAGTACCAACAACAATCCCGCATATATCATCTTCGGCCAAAGCCGTTTCGAAACGGTGTTGTAAAATGGTAATCTTGTCTAACGTATTGGTATAAGATTGAAAATACACAAGAAAATTATTGTTTTTGAGTCTTCTTTGAACCAGTTTCTTATTGTGTTGTATTTGATCCGCCAAATCGCGATCTTTTTCCAGGTGATAAGCGGCAGAGCCCCATTCATCACAAAAAATACAAGGTTCAGGAATTTTACGGCTGGCATCTTGAGCTGTGGTTCTGTTGGGGCAGCGTTCGGCAATGCTGACAGAAACCTTGCCGACTTTTTCTCCAAAATGCGCTTTAAAATACTGGCTGATCGGGTAGTAGCGCCGACCTTGCCATCGGGTATCTGTTGTCATGTAAGTGATTATATCCTTTGAATATGAGTGAACAGAGTGATTTAAAACAAAATAGATCGTGTTGTTCGTCTTGAGACTGAAAATAATGCTGAAAATGTGCGCAAATAGCGTTTATGTTGGTGTTTAATTGGTTAAAATATTTATCATATTCTTTGTGATTGATGGATCGGCAAAAGAAGAGCGCTTTTAACGTTAATGAAGAGAGTTTATGGGTCAGTACGCTAGTCTGGTCGATATCACAATGCAAAATGGGGTGGCTCTTGCCAATGAGCCGGTATATACCTTTCTCCATAATGGTGTAGATGAGCAACGTATAATAACGTTTGCAGAGCTTGATAGTTCAGCTCGAATTATTGCTGCCAATTTAGATAAAAACTACGCCATTCGAAAAGGTGATCGTGTCGTACTTCTATTTTGTCCCGGGCGTGATTTTATCGAAGCTTTTCTGGGTTGTTTCTATGCAGGTGCCATTGCAGTACCTGTTAATCCACCGGGTAGCGGTCAAACCTGGGAAAATTTTGATGCGATTTTAAACAATGCTGAAGCCTCGGTTATCCTGGCTGATAAAACCAAGGTAAACTTTTTAGCCAGACAGTATCAAATAACAGAGACTGCCCCACCGTCTTATCCCATTGTTGATATAGCTACACTTGATGAAACGTTAAAGGCTGATTACAAGCAACCAGTGATTGCTGAAGATGATATTGCCATGTTGCAGTACACATCAGGTACAACATCTACTCCCAAGGGCGTGATGATTACCCATGGCAATATCATGCACAATCAGCAACAGATTAAAGAACAGATAACCCAAAACTATAAAGTGGGTGTTTCATGGTTGCCTGTGTATCATGATATGGGATTGTTTGGTTCAATTCTGCAATCAGTTTACGTTGGTGGTCATTGTATTGTGATGCCCCCCTCAAGTTTTTTAGCAAAACCTTCACGTTGGCTCGACGCTATCAGTAAATATAAAGCCAATGTCAGTGGTTACCCGAACTTTGCACTCGATTTGTGTGTTGAGGTTATTAGTGATGAGCAGCTTGCAGATTTTGACCTGAGCTCATGGAAAGTTGCAGCCTCAGGTGGTGAGCCTGTGCTTGCTTCCAGCCAGAAACGCTTTACCGAAAAATTTTCGCCCTGTGGTTTTGATCCAGGAAGTTACGTGCCATGTTATGGGCTGGCTGAATCCACCTTGTTGGCATGTGCCAATAAGTTAAAGCCCGATTCACCACCTACCGAAGTATCTATATCGCAGAAAAAGTTGAATGAAGGTGTTGTCGACTTAAATCCTGAGGCAGGCGATAAAAAAGAATTTGTCAGTTGTGGTGTGCCCGGGTTTGGTTCAATCATTACAGTAAATCCTGAGACCCATGATGTGCTCGATGAAGATCAGGTAGGTGAGATCTGGATAAAGAGCGACAGTGTTGCCGTAGGTTACTGGAATGATGAAGAGAAAACCAATGAGGTATTT
>CBDUPD010000437.1:0-2970 GCA_965368985.1 uncultured Spongiibacteraceae bacterium
TAAGGCCGATAAGAATACACAGAACGGGTAATATGATAATGAATTTATTCGTGATCGATTTTCCGTACTGATGTATTGTTCGAGGGTTATTGATAGAGAGGGTGATAGCGGGCTTCCCTGAGTAGTTTTCAAGTGTCAGTAAGCCTTTGATTGTATTTTCGTCAATTATATTAATTGAAAAATTATCAGCCAGTTTGTCGTGAATGGTGATATTGGATTGCGTGATTTCTTTTAGTTGATCGATGTAAACATCATCGATTAAAGAGGCAAATAATAGAAAGGCATAATTTTTCTCGCCACTGCCATCCGTTTTTCTGATTGCTTGAAAAGAAAACATGCATAGATTGTTATCAAGTGTTATCAAGGAACTGCCTGGTTTGTCGTCATTCTTTTTGAGGTGATATTTTATAAGATTTGTTATTTCTTCTTTTTCTGTTGTTGATAGTTCATTAAATAGATCGTTAGATCTGGACAATTTCTTTCCGTAAATAATCTGTGTTTTATTGTCTAAATAAGCAAAATAATCTATATCAATGTTTTTGAAGGTTTCAACTGTCAAGTTTGAAGAAATGTAGTTGTTGTCGAGATTTTCAATAAAAAAATAACTGTCATCCCATATAGCCCAATCGGCGGTTAGTTTTTCGAGCTGGTTGATGTCGTATGAGATAGAGTTTTTGAGGCGGTTGATATCTTCAAGTATTTGTTTTTTTTCAATCTGACTGAAATCAGAGTCAATATTGTTTTTTATAATAGAGTAGGTGGTCACCATTGCAATGAGAGAAATCAATACAATGAAAAGAAGAACTTGATGTTGCAGTCGCATCGATTTCTCCCTCCCTTGTAAATTGATCGATATAATATCTGCTTACAGATGAGATGAATTTGTTCACCTCATTGCGGTATAATATTTTAACACGCAAAGAGGAAAAATGATGGATTTCAAGTCATTAATTGAAAAGTTGGATTCAGAGATGTATCTGAAGCTTAAAACATCCATAGAGCTGGGGAAGTTTCCTGATGGCAGGGTTTTAACTGAAGAGCAAAAAAACCTTTGTTTACAGGCGATTATCGCTTATGAAATCGAGAATAATTTCCCGGAGGATGAGCGTACAGGCTATTTACCTTCAAAGAGCACACCCTGTGACTCTTCTTCAGAAAATGAAACACCGATTAAATGGCAGTCTTGATTCGGCTTGCCAGCTCTAATTTAACCATTCACTCGCATCTAAACTTTCTGGGTCAAACTCTGTGAATTTACTATATGAAGGTAATATTGCCAAAATGAAGGTGACTCTGGATTCTCCAGTGTCTTATCAGTTACCGATTTCTGATCAGTTTATTGATATGAATGCCTTGATTGGACGACAAATCACCCTGAAATTTCAGGGATTAATAAATTGTATTCATTGCGGTCGAAAGACTAAAAAGAGCTTTAGCCAGGGATATTGTTACCCTTGTATGACAAAGCTTGCGCAATGTGATAGTTGTATTATGAGCCCGGAGAAGTGCCATTTTGCGGCTGGAACATGCCGTGAGCCTGAATGGGCTGAATCAAATTGTATGGTTGATCATATCGTTTATTTAGCAAATTCATCCGGATTGAAAGTAGGTATTACCCGAGGTTCTCAAGTACCAACCCGATGGATTGATCAGGGTGCAGTTCAGGCATTACCTCTTTTCCGGGTGAAGACGAGGCTGCTTTCAGGCCTGGTAGAAGTGATATTCAAATCTCATGTTGCAGATAAAACCAATTGGCGCAAAATGCTGAAGAATGAAGTTGATGAAATGGATCTGTTTGCAGAAAGAGACCGGTTGTTTGAGCTTTCAGATAACGAGTTATCTGATCTGATGGGTACCCAGGATTTACTGGCTGTGCAGAAAATTGATGATGCCAAGGTAACCGAGATTGACTTTCCTGTGATTGAGTATCCGGTAAAAGTAACATCATTTAATCTTGATAAAACCCCGGAAGTCTCAGGGAAGTTAATGGGTATCAAAGGCCAATATTTGATTCTTGATGGCGGTGTTATTAATCTAAGAAAATATACCGGTTATTTTCTTGAAGTTTATTCTGAGTAATTAATTCAGCTTACAAGTTTAAAGAAGCAAATTTATATCGAGACCAGTTATGCAAGAAGTAAACACTATCTATGCAAAAGATTATCAGAAGCCGGATTTTCTTATTCAAAAAACACAATTAACGTTTGAATTGTCTGAGGGAATAACGCGAGTTACTTCTCGGATAAATTTCTATCGTCAATCAAAAGACAAAACTAAACCGCTAAGTTTGCATGGTCAGGAGCTTAAGCTTATTAGTGTTAAAGTTGATGGTGAAGAACTTGATGACTCTGCATTTACGGTTGATGAAGAGCAATTGCTTATTCCGTTAGTGCCTGATTCTTTTGTACTGGAATGTGTTACGGAGATCTATCCTGAGAAAAACACTTCCCTGGAAGGACTGTATCGATCAAATGGTATGTATTGCACGCAGTGTGAAGCAGAGGGCTTCAGAAAAATAACCTATTATCTTGATAGACCTGATGTGCTCAGTGAGTTTGAAACGAGTATTGTAGCTGATAAAGATAGCTTTCCTGTGATGTTATCCAATGGTAATTGCATTTCAGATGAGATTGTTGATGGTAAGCGAGTTGTTGCATGGCATGATCCTTTTAAAAAACCCTGTTATCTTTTTGCTCTGGTCGCTGGTGATTTGAAATTCATCGAAGATACTTTTATCACAATGTCCGGGCGTGAAGTTGTTATTCGAATTTTTGTTGAAGAGAAAGATTTGAATAAGTGTGATCATGCAATGTTGTCGTTAAAAAATGCGATGCGTTGGGATGAGGAGATCTATGGCCGGGAATACGATCTGGATATTTTTATGATTGTGGCTGTTGATGATTTCAATCCGACGACGAGCCTCTGGGTCTGAGGCTCGATCCGATAGAGATTGCTGCCGTGAGCCTGATC
>CBDUPD010000438.1:0-2967 GCA_965368985.1 uncultured Spongiibacteraceae bacterium
AGCAGTAAACGCCGTATCAGCAATCGATAAGGCAGCTGTGACAATATGCGGAGCATCACCGTGCAATCCATGCAATGCAATATTCAAATCAGACTGTTCTGATTTAGTAGGAATACCTGTTGATGGCCCTCCACGCATCACATTGAATATAACTAACGGCGTCTCACTGGCTACAGCCAAACCGATAGATTCAGACATTAAGGCCAAGCCAGGCCCTGAAGTAGCTGTCATTGAAGGCACACCCCCAAATGACGAACCAATAATCATATTAATAGATGCCAGCTCATCTTCGGCCTGCACAAGCTTACCTCCCAACTCTTCAATATTGGGTGCAATCCACTCAAGCACACCTGATGCCGGGGTAATCGGATAAGCTGCAACAAAACGTATACCCGCTTTCAGGGCACCTAACCCGGCTGCATCACTGCCATTAATCAGCCATTGTGGAGAGGCTTCGCGTAAAGGTTCAAGAGCCATATCAACAGAGCATAATTGCTGTTCACCCAATGCCCAACCTGCATCAAACCATTGTTGTGCCTGCACTAACAGTTCAGGCTTTTTGGCAAAGTGCTTTTCCAGCACCTCTCTAACAATCACTTGATCCAAACCCAGATAATTACCCAGCAGTCCAACAGCAACAATATTCTCACCACCCGCCTCGGTTTCTGTCGCCAGAGTATCAAGAGACAAACTTACGACTTGAGCTCCAGACTCGATAACAAAATCAGGTATTGCTGCTTTATTTTGGGCAATGATCACCAGACTATGATCATCCAAAGGCACTTCAGCACGAAAACGCAGTACATGCTCAGTATCAAGCAATACCAGCACATCTAATACATCATCAGGATTTAAAACTTCTTGCGTAGAAAAACGCAATAACGATAAAGATTCTCCACCACGAATCTGCGGCCCAAAAGAGCGCTGAGCCAAACCAAAATACCCTGCCTGAGCTGTGGCCTTTAAAAGTATTTGACCGGTAGTAATCACCCCGGTACCACCATAGCCTGCTATAGCAATAGATACAGACTGTTTTGACATAAGAATCTCCCAGTTGTTCTTTTAAGCATATTCCTTAACAATAATATCTCGTTGATAAAGATCAAAGGGAAGTGATTTTTCAGAGTTGTACTTGCTTGTGTCATTGCGACCTTGAGAGTTTTGTGGGAGCGGGCTTCTGGCCGAGAAAAAGCAGCCCTTGGGAAGATATTGATATGGAACGGCAATGAGGCTTTTGCAGACACTGGACCTAATAGATCGAGCTGTAGTGGCAGGAGTAAAAGCACCTGCCACAACACGAATAAATTACCAGCCCATGTGGTAAAAAGCCCAGATACGCTCAATATTCATCGGCAGCCATTGATCGTAAGAGCGCCAATCTTTATATTTCGGTAACTTAATAGACTTTCTTAAAGCATCAGGACTATGAGTACCTGAATCCATTGCAGTCTTTACTGCATGCATCAAGTCTTCAAGATATTCACGCTGTTCTGTCACAATAGATGCCGGATCAATTGCGGGTTGCGTTTCAGGGCCGTGTCCTGAAATAACATAATCAATATCCATCTTTTCGATCTCTTTCAAAGAACGAACCCACTCATCAGGCCAGAAGTCTGGCATATTTCTGAATGCCACACGACGTGGTGTTACTATATCGACAACAAACATGATCTTCTCTTCTGGAACAGTCATGACTGCCAGACTCTCCCCGTGATTCGGACCAAGGTGGGTCAATTCCAGGGTGCGGCCACCTAACTTCAAAGCATAGCTGTCTTTAAAAGTAATATCCGGTACAGGGGTAATAGCACTAGGGTGATCACCTAACTCTTTAACAATGTTCTCATGCCCTACAAATTTTGCGCCTTCAGCCTTGAACACAATACCACCTGAGATGTGATCATGGTGATTATGGCTATACACAACATATTTTACCGGCTTATCGGTTATCTTCCTAATTTCGGCTTGCAACAGTTTTGCTGCTTTAGGGTTCATTGGATCAGTGACGATGACACCTTAATCGGTGACGATAAAAATGTTTCTATATACCCACCAACGGAATACATATAAGCCTTCACTTATTTGTTTAACACTGTGGCCAAACACCTCTCCTCCCATCGGCTCATCTACAGGGTACTTGGGTGATGCAACAACCAACGTTGATAGCGTCAATCCCAGTATTAATATGATTTGTTGTATCTTTCTGTTCATGATTATTCTCTCCTTTAGTCTAGATTACTGTTTTATTTTTCCCACCATTCATTTTGAATCTGTGCAAGCTTGAAGCTGGAACGCTGTTTAACTCGCTGGTAATAGTCAGAGATCAACGGAAATCTTTCACCATCAATCCAGTCGTTATATCCGAGCAGTTTCAGTCTGGACAAAACAACTGTCCATATTACATCGGCTAGCGTATAAGCATCTCCAGCAATAAACACAGAGGATTTTAATTGGCGTTCAACTTCACTAAGCGCATCAATAGCCTGCGCTTCAATGCTTTTGATATATTCCTCACTGACCCTGAAGGTCTTGTTTTTTTCTGATCTTCTGGCACATTCCTCGTAGCATTCCTTCAATTCAGGATGTATATCAGCCATCTGTCTTGATTTTTCAATTCTTGCATCCAGTATTCCACCTGACTTTTCGGGTGAGGGGTGACGTGCATAGCTCAGAATTTGAAGGTCAATATTATCTGCCAAATCAACCAGGGTGTTCATCAATTCAAGCTTTTCTTTATCATGAGGAATGATTGAATTCCCCTCAGGCAGATCACCTATAAATCGAAGAATGTCTGCAGAGTTTGTCACTACCTGGCTTGAACCATTGTTATATTGCAGTGTTGGGATAACCCCTTTAGGATTTAGCGCAAGGTACCAAGGCTCTAACTGTTCCTGTTTCTTTACAATATCAATAACCCGACCAGACCACGCAAGCCCTGCTATTTCATAAATACCATTAACAGGCAGCTGC
>CBDUPD010000439.1:0-2952 GCA_965368985.1 uncultured Spongiibacteraceae bacterium
AAAGAAAAAGGAATCTAATAAAAGCCTAACAATGTTCTTATTATCTCTTCTCTTTATAGCACTTTTACAACTGATCATTGATAAAAATTAATTAATCTGAATGTGGCTGTTCTTTTCCGGCAAAGTTTAACTTGTCAAATTTTGGCCTGACCAAGACGTTATAAAAACCCTTGGCTTCCTTGTATTTCGAGCATTGAATAGTATGAAAAGACTTAGTAGCTTTTCCAATTGATATTTTTTGATGAATAATGGTAAGCGCCAAGTAAACCACAGCCTATAACCTTCATTCTTAATCTGTCAAACTTTGTCTTTTGATTTTTGGAGACATGAGTGAAACCAGTCAAACGCAGCCATGCAAAGTGGTTCAAGTTATTTGAACAGCATGCAAAATCGGGGCTTACCATGAAAGCGTTTTGTGAGCCTTTAAATATCAACCCAAAGTATTTTTCTTTACGCAGAACAAAGTTGGGTTACAAGGCCAAGTTCTCAGCTGTGCCTGATGACTTTGTTCAAATACTGCCTTTTGAGGCTCAAAACTGCAGCGTTACAGTTAAACACATATCTGGTTTGAGTATTGAATTTAGCACCCTGCCACCAGTTGAATATTTACAATCATTAGCGATATCATTTCGATGATACACTTTAGCGACGTGCCGGTGTATCTTCACCGAGAAGCTGTTGATTTTCGCAAGGCCATCAATGGCTTGAGCTTGATTGTTGAAAATACGATGGATAAATCAATATTTGCCGGTGGTTTGTTTGTGTTTTGTAATAAAAAACGAGACAAGCTCAAAATACTTTATTGGGATAAAACCGGCTTTTGCCTGTGGCATAAACGCTTGGAGCAAGATAAATTCATGTGGCCACGTAAAGAATCGGCACAGGTGATTCATTGGAACAAAGAACAACTTGACTGGCTATTGCGTGGATTTAATGTAATTCAGATAACAGCTCACAAGCCATTGAAATACAATGCAATTTAGCTAAATATATGTAACGTTTTTATGTCTGAAATGGTATAATTGCGCCCATGAAAACAGCCGCACAATTACAACAGGAAGTGACCGATTTAAAGGCTGAAATTAAAAATAAAAACACCTACATCCAAACCCTCGAATCGGTTATCAAAGACATGAACCGTCACAAGTTCGGCTCCTCATCAGAGAAACAAAACAGCGCGCAAATTCCACTGTTCAACGAAGCTGAAGAGTTGACGACTGCTAAACCTAAAAGCAAGGTTCGTGGCAAAAAGAAAAAGGTTGGAAAAAGAAAACCACTGCCAGTCCAACTTGAACGCATTGAACAAATACATGACATCAAGGCCGATCAAAAAACCTGCCCCAATGACGGTGCACCATTGAAACACATCGGTGATGAAACATCAGAGCAGTTGTTGTATGTTCCTGCCAGCTTTAAAGTAATCAAACACAAGCGTTTCAAATACGCCTGCCCAAAGTGCAACAAACACATCATCACTGCCGATAAACCAATCGATCCCATACCCAAGTCCGTTGCCACCCCTGAATTACTGTCTTATGTAACGGTCAGCAAATACACCGATGGCCTGCCACTTTATCGTTTGAGCGAACTGTTCAAACGCTTAGGTATAGCCATCAGCCGAACCAACCTCGCCAGTTGGATGATTAAATGTGGCACATTGGTACAACCGCTAATTAACATGCTTGAAGACAAACTAATTGAACAGCCTTACATTCACATTGATGAGACAACTGTTCAAGTGCTTAAAGAGTCGGGCAAGAAAGCTTCATCTAAAAGCTACATGTGGGTCAGGCGAGCAGCCAACATCATCCTGTTCGATTACTCACCTTCTAGGTCAGCCACTGTGGCAAAGAAATTACTTACTGGCTATGCTGGCACCATCATGACTGATGGTTATGGTGGTTATGATCAACTTACCAACAATAAGCTCGGCTGCTGGGCACATGCCAGACGATACTTCATCAAGGTCCTTGACCAAGCCGAACACCAAGGTGCCAGGGACATGGTCAATCTGATTGGTGAGCTTTACCAAATAGAAAAACAAATCAAAGCTGAGCCACCTGCTAAAAGAAGCGCCTTCAGGCAAGCTCAAAGTGCAGCGGTGCTTGAAAAAATAAAAGCACTCAAAGACCAGAGCTTGCAAACATGCACCCCCACCAGCACTTTTGGTAAAGCCTTGGGCTACTTGCACAACCAGTGGCCCAAACTGATTGGTTATATTGAAAAGGGTGAGTATCCGATTGATAACAACCCTGCCGAAAATGCCATCAGGCCGTTTGTCATAGGTCGCAAGAACTGGTTATTCGCCAACTCAACCCAAGGTGCAAAAGCATCAGCCAACCTCTATGGCCTGATTGAAACTGCTAAAGCCCATAACCTCAACCCCGAAAAATACCTGACTGAAATCTATCGACAACTTCCCAATGCCAAAACAGTCGAGCAGATAGAAGCGATGCTGCCTTGGAACTTTAAGCTGGAATAATACATCCATTTTAAACTACAACATCAACGGTCTTTCAACCATGTGGTTTACTTGACGCTTACGTTTCTTCAACACAAATTTGCTGGTTTCGGGCAACAGTCATAAAAAATTCCATGTAAAAACTATATTTTGTACAAAGTAGGGCTGAATATCTGTGGCAATATTCTGATGGACGTGTAAGAATTTATTGATTGGGGTGCATGTCCCAGATTAGTTTCAGTTACGACTACGATGCCAACAGCAATCTCGATCAAGTGACTTACCCCAATGGCGTAATCGTTGATTTTGAGTACGATGACTTAAACCGACAGTATCAGCAGGACTACACCGGTACTTATGGCACCGCTTCGGTGACTTTGACTCTGGATGGTAATGGGAATGTGGAGCAGGTAGCAGAAAACATCAATGGGAATAGTTATAACTACAGCATGAGTTATGATGACCTTGATCGTATGGAATCCAAAACAGAC
>CBDUPD010000440.1:0-2948 GCA_965368985.1 uncultured Spongiibacteraceae bacterium
TTCAATGTGGAGCGCAGTGAGTCGGGGCAACTTCTGGACATGATGTCCGGTGACACAAAAGAAACTGGTGATAAGGCCGAAAAAGAGGCGCTCATTTGTATTGAAATTGGCCGTCGTAGTTTTGAAGGTCAACTGCAGGATATTCGAACCAACCTTGGTAGTGCTCTTGAAGAAGTTGAGCTGGGAGTTACTGATTACCAACCTATGTGCCAAGTGGTTAATACAGTTATTGAAGAATTTCCGAATGAATCTGGAACAGGGTTTGATGCTACAGAGATTCAGGCATTTCTGCGATGGCTGATAGATGATAACTTTACCTTTTTAGGTTATCAATATCTGGAGCAGTCTGCGACAGGGAGAAAATCTCAATTAGAAGAGATTGTTGAAAAGAACCTCGGATTGTTTAAGCGTGTTTCAGGAGAGAACGGGGATGTATTTAACGGCATGATTAAAGCTGTCAGTGGTCCGGCAGATGTGCTTGGTTTTTTGAAATATACAGTGAAGTCAAGAGTACATCGTTCCGCTTATCCATATTGTATTGTTATAAACAAGTTTAATAAAAAGGGCGCTATTGTTGGTCAGCATCGTTTTTTAGGGTTATATACTGCAATAGTCTATGATAAATCGGCCTTTGAAATACCTGTGATCAGAAAAAAAGTTGATATTATATTGAAGAGAGCCAATTTTCCAGTTTCTAACTATAACAGTAGGGTTCTACGTCGTATTCTTGAAACCTTCCCGAGAGATCTGCTTTTTCTGATATCATCTGAAGAGCTGTATGAAACTGTTATGGGTGTTTTACGTATCCAGGAGCGTCGGCAGGTAAAATTATTTGTACATGAGTTCAGCCTGAAAAACTTTGTTAGTTGTCTGGTTTATGTTCCAAGGGACCTATATAAAACCGAGTTAAGAAAGAAAATTGAAAAGGTGCTGTCTGAAGCCTATGGTGCGCTTGAGTCAGAATTTACTGTCTGGTTTTCAGAGTCAGTTCTTGCAAGAGCATATTTTGTTTTAAAAGTTAACCCTGAGTTAGCCAAGAATGTTGATTTTAAAAAGATTGAATATGAAATTATGGAAATTGCCAGTGCATGGAGCGACCAGTTTGAAGAGGCATCAACCGAGATGTTTGGTGAAGAGCATGGCCTGGAAATATCCGAGTTATATGGTGATGCATTTTCATCATCATATCAGGAAAATTATGAAGCCCGAAATGCTGTACTTGATGTTAATGCTCTAGCAACGTTAGATAAAGCAAATAATATTGCCATGAGCTTTTACCAGCATAGTGGTGCCGAGTCGAAATTTATCCGCTTTAAATTATTTCATAAGAATACCCCTCTTGAATTATCAGATGTTTTTCCGGTACTTGAAAGTCATGGATTGCGGGTGGTGAGTGAATATTCCTATGAAATACGGCGTGCAGATAATATTACATTTTGGCTGCATGATTTTGAGCTGGATATTTCCGGTGACCGATTTGGTGTAAACATTGATGATGTAAAAGAAGTCTTTAAGAACTCATTTGCCGCTGTATGGCAAGGCATTGCCGATTGTGATGCATTTAACAAGCTTGTATTAAAGGTAGGTATCAGTTGGCGTGAGGTCTCACTATTGCGAGCATATGCTCGTTATATGAAGCAGATTCGATTCAGTTTCAGTGATGCTTATATTGCTGATACCTTATTCAGGTATCATGAAATTTCAAAAGCAGTTATTGAGTATTTCGTACTCTCTTTTAACCCCGAGAATAACCCTCAGCTTGTTGTTAATAAAGAAAAACTACAAGAGTATCAAACTAATCTTCTGGAAAAGCTCGAAGTAGTTGATAACCTGAATGATGACAGAATTCTCAGAAAATATATTGAGTTAATTTCGGCTACTCAGAGAACCAATTATTATAAGGTCAATGCTAACGGTGAGAGTGAATCATATATTTCATTCAAGATGTGTCCTGATCTGGTTGCAGATATTCCCAAACCACTGCCAAAATTTGAAATATTTGTCTATTCATCAAGAGTTGAAGGGGTTCACCTTAGGGGAGGTTATGTGGCCCGAGGAGGTCTGCGCTGGTCAGATCGCTTTGAGGACTATCGTACAGAAGTGTTAGGTCTGGTTAAAGCTCAGCAAGTAAAAAATGCCGTTATTGTACCGGTTGGAGCTAAAGGGGGATTTATTTCCAAGCAGCCACCTGTAACGACAGATAGAGATAAAATTGTTGAAGAAGGCATTGAGTGCTACAAAATATTTATTCGTGGATTGCTTGATTTAACCGATAATCGTGTGGGTGATGAAATTGTTTCTCCTGCAAATGTTGTGCGTAAAGATGGAGATGATCCCTATCTGGTTGTTGCAGCTGATAAAGGCACGGCAACGTTTTCCGATATTGCTAATGGAATATCCAGAGAATATAAATTCTGGTTGGGTGATGCTTTTGCCTCAGGTGGTAGTAATGGCTATGATCACAAAAAAATGGGTATTACTGCCAAAAGTGCATGGGTTTCAGTTCAGCGACATTTCAGGGAAGTAGGTCATGATGTTCAAAATGACGAATTCACCGTGTTGGGTATTGGTGATATGTCGGGAGATGTGTATGGCAATGGATTGTTGCTTTCGAATGTTATCAAAATGGTTGGTGCGTTTAACCACCTTCATATATTTGTTGATCCCAACCCTGATCCAAAAGCCAGTTTTGAAGAGCGTCAGCGATTATTCGGATTATCAAGATCATCATGGTCAGATTATAAAACGGACTTGATATCAGAAGGTGGGGGTGTGTTTCTGCGTTCATCAAAATCTATCAGGATTACTCCACAAATGAAGCAGTGTTTTGATATTGCTGAAGACAAACTTACACCGAATGAATTGATTAACAGAATGTTAAAGTCGCCTGTTGATCTGATCTGGAATGGGGGTATTGGTACCTATGTAAAATCATCATCAGAACAACA
>CBDUPD010000441.1:0-2938 GCA_965368985.1 uncultured Spongiibacteraceae bacterium
GAGAAATATTCTAAATAAGCTTCTAAGTTATTGACTCAGAGGGCTTTTTTATAGCCTTTAAAAACAAGGGTAACATCTCAAGCTTCTATTCACATTGTGGAATAGGTGTTCTGTATGCCTTGTAAACTCTATAATTTGGCGCTTTCTTTCTGTTTGTAAATCTCTTTTTTGTTAAGAGAAAATCACAAACAAAGGCAAAAGCCAGCCATATTTCTTTGATTTATCTGCACCTGTTTTAAATCAACAGGTTGTCATACAGTTGTTTGCGCTCTACATGTAGTAATCAGCTGGTAATTTGTTGGTAACCAGTCAGTTCACAGAGCATTTATAAAGCAAACAACTCCAATTTTTTAAGAAAGTGCAAAAACCTTTATCAGTTCATTAATTTATCTAGGTTAACTTACTAGGCGCTGCCATTATATCGGGCTATCATTCACGCCTTGCACTTTCAGATGCGAATATAGCACACTTATTACGCGCTTCAAAATATTGAAGTGAAACAAGGCCTTGATGAACACAAATACACCAGAAAAAGCCTCTCATGTCAGGTTTATTACCATTGATAACGAAGATGCGGGGCAGCGAGTAGATAATTTTCTATTCCGTCACTTAAAAGGCGTTCCCAAATCGCGAATATATAGAGCTTTGCGCCATGGAGAGGTGAGGGTTAATAAAAAGCGGATAAAAGCAGAATATAAGTTAAAGAATGAAGACCTGCTTCGTATACCACCTATTCGAGTTGAAGAAAAACCAGCGGGTTTTGTGGGAGATAAGCTCATAAGTCAGCTAGAACAGGCTATTTTGTTCGAAGATAGTGATTTATTGGTTGTTAATAAGCCTTCCGGCCTGGCGGTTCATGGTGGTAGTGGTTTAAATTATGGTTTGATCGAAGCTGTAAGAAAAATGCGCCCGAATTGTCGCCGACTGGAATTGGCCCACAGGCTTGATAGAGATACCTCAGGTTGTACGATTATTGTAAAAAAACCATCCGTTTTGCGTGCTATTCATCAGCAGTTGCGTGAAAAAACCATGGATAAAACCTATTTGGCGCTGGTAAGGGGGCGTTGGCCGCGTCGAAAAACAATGGTTGACGCCTCTTTATTAAAGAACGAGGTTCAGGGTGGCGAGAGAATGGTGAAAGTAAGCCCTGAAGGTAAGCAATCAAAAACACGCTTTTCAATCAGGGAATTGTTTTCAGGGGCTACCTTGATTGAAGCCATGCCAATTACCGGGCGTACCCATCAAATTCGTGTTCATGCGCAGTATGCAGGATTCCCGTTATTGGGTGATGACAAGTACGGTAATAAAGAAGATGAAGAGTGGAATAAAAGTATCGGGCTAAAACGCTTGTTTCTTCATGCCAGTGAGGTGACTTTCAAATTACCCGGTAGCGATAAACCAATGACTATAAAGGCCCCGTTACCTAATGAACTGGAAAGAGTGTTGAAAAATCTTCGTGATGCAGGGGATTCTGCATGTTAATTATTTTTGACTGGGATGGAACCTTATTGAATTCAACTGCCAAAATAGTAGGGTGTATGCAGCAGGCTGCTGAAGACTGTTCATTGCCTGTGCTCGAAGATATGGTGATACAAAATATTATTGGTCTGGGCTTACCTGAGGCTATACATACTTTATATCCTGAGACTGAGCTTGAACAACGACAAGCAGTTCAGCAGGCTTATTCTCAGGCATTTGTAAAAGCAGACCATGTGCCTTGCGATTTTTATTCGGGTGTACAAGAATGTCTTGTGCAGTTACAAGACGAAGGTCATTCTATTGCTGTGGCTACCGGCAAAAGTCGAAAAGGCCTGAATAGAGTATTAACAAACCTGGATTGGCATAATCGGTTTGCAGCTACTCGATGCGCTGATGAGACGGCCTCAAAGCCGCACCCAAAGATGTTACTTGAATTAATGGATGAGTTAAATTTTGCCAAAGAAGAAACATGGATGATTGGTGATACCGAATATGATCTGGCGATGGCCAGTAATGCGCAGGTAAAAAGTGTAGGTGTTAGCTATGGTGCCCATCATCCTGACCGTTTAAAAAAACATAACCCCAAGGCAATTATCGACAATATGCTTGAGTTGCCAATATTAATTTCGAAATAAGCTGTAGTGTTATAAAGGTGTAATATGGAACAAAATTCAAAAGAGTGGCAAATACTCGAAAAAATAGCCATGGAATCATGTGTAGAGCAAAGAAAAGCCCGGCGCTGGGGTGTTTTCTTTAAGCTTTTGACTTTTGTATATATTGCAGGTTTTTTTATAATCGTTTCTCAAGAGAGCGAAAATTTTTCAGCTGAACAATTGGCCAAGAAAAAAGAACATACAGCTTTGGTGCGATTTCATGGGCCGTTGATGGAAGAGGAAGAAGCCAATGCCAATGCTTTAGCGGGTGGTTTGCGTGCAGCGTTTAAAAACGAAAATAGTAAGGCGGTTATTCTGGCTATTAATAGCCCTGGTGGAAGTCCGGTACACGCAGGTTATGTGTATGATGAAATTGTCCGCTTAAGAGCCAAATATCCCAAGAAAAAAATCTATGCTGTTATTAGTGATATGGGTGCATCAGCTGCCTATTATATTGCTGCGTCAGCGGATGATATCTATGCTGATAAAGCCAGCCTTGTTGGTTCAATAGGTGTTATATCTTCAAACTTTGGGTTTACCGAAGCGATGAAAAAGCTTGGCGTAGAAAGACGTGTAATCACCGCGGGTGAAAACAAGGCATTTCTTGATCCTTTTCAGCCGTTAAAAGAAGATGAGAAAGAATTTTGGGAAAGCTCTTTGGCCATTGTTCATGCCCAGTTTATTGATCAGGTAAAAAAAGGCCGTGGTGACAGATTAAAAGAAGACGATAAAATATTCTCGGGTCTTATCTGGTCTGGCGAACAGGCTCTTGATATGGGTTTGATTGATGGCCTTGGTAGTGCAGG
>CBDUPD010000442.1:0-2913 GCA_965368985.1 uncultured Spongiibacteraceae bacterium
AAAAATGCAGATGGCTCCAGCACCAATAAAGTAGCAGAAGAAGAATACCGACGACTGCCCAGCATTAATCTTCTTTACCGGAATAAACAACGCAGTTTTCATCTGGAACCAGTCTTTTATGGTCAATATACATTTTTTGATCATGAAGAGCGTACACGTGCCCAACGCGTTTATCTTGAACCCGGACTAAGCTACCCTATGCGCTGGCGTGCCGCTGAAATTATCCCTACGATGAAGCTCAAACATACGCATTTTCGTTTGAATGATTCAAATACAAGTGATGAGGCCACCTCGGCAAATACTGTGTATCAGGGGCAACACGATACTTCTGTACCCTCTTTCACACTTGATAGCCGGTTATTTCTTGAGCGATCTGTTTCTTATGGCGACCAGTCATTCATACAAACACTAACACCTCGGCTTTTCTATTATTATGCTGATGACGTTGACCAATCAACGCTTCCCAGTTTTGATACGGCAGAAACAGCCTTCAGCTACCAACAGCTATTTAGAGACAACCGGTTTGGCAGTTATGATCGCATAGCAGATGCAGACCAGGTGAGCTGGTCTATCGACACGGACTTGAACAACCAGAACAATGGCAGCAAGCTATTCTCATTGGGGATTGGTCAAATCCAGTACTTTCAGGATAGAAAAGTTGCCATCAACACCCATGACATCAATTTCCCGAAGGCTGACAACGAAAGCTTCGCGAAGCTGACTCCAAAACAGCAGCAAACCATTAATTACGCTATTGACCGTACATACTACCGGGATGCATCGGATATTGCCCTGCAGGCAAACTGGTATATTGACACAAAACAACGTCTGAGCAGCAGCTTTATCTGGGACCCTTATCACTCTCAAAGTCAGGAAAGCACAATAGCCTATCATTACAAAGATGAAAAAAACCGCATCTTTAACCTTGCTTATCGTTATAAACGCTCACCCTTTCTTATTACAAGCACTGTCAACGAGAATACAGATCCACTAGCTGATCCTTACACCATCGAATATATCGTCAAAGATGATATAGATCAGGCTGATATGTCTTTCTATCTTCCTGTTGCCAATAACTGGCATGCCTTTATGCGTGTGAACTACGACATAAGCCATGACGAGGCAATAGAAGATATCACCGGTGTAAAGTTTGAGGGATGTTGTTATGGTGTCATGCTAGCCTATCAACGGGAACGAAAGACATTTGAAAACAATCTTCGCATCGAAGATACTGCAGAGGTCGATTACCGCTACGGCTGGTTTATCCAATTTGAATTAAAAGGACTGGGTGGTGTCACAAATACCATTACCCGACTCATCGAAGAAAGTATTCAAGGCTTTAAACAACGTGAAACAGACTTTTAGACAACTATTTTTATCCGCTATTCTTTGTGGCATAACCTTGCCTGCTACAGCTGCTTATCAGCCTTTGGATACCATTACAGTTATTGTTGATGACGATGTAATAACACAAAGTGATCTAGATAAAGAAATCGCTAATGTGAAAAAAAACCTGGCTAGCCAGGAAAACATTCAGCAACCCTCCGAAAATGAGATTCGTGAGCATGTACTGAATAATCTGATTCTCAAAAGCCTGCAGCTACAAATGGCATTTAAATCAGGTGTCAATATTAGTGAAGAACAACTTACCAATGCTGTTACCAGCATTGCCGAGAGAAACGGTTTTTCCAACCTCCAGGATTTTCGCCAAAAGCTGGCCAGTGAAGGCATTAAATATCAGGACATGCGTGAAAAAATTCGCCAGGACCTAACCATACAAAGAATTCAGCAAGGTAATTTACGAAATAAGATTCAGGTTACCGAGCAGGAAATCGATAATTTTTTAACCTCTGCCGAAGGTAAGAAAATTACCGCCACACGCTATAAGGTTAGCCATATACTTCTTCCTGTTGAATCCGGGCTTGCCGATAGTGAAGTACAAAAAGCCGAGATGAGCCTGAACAATATTCGTCAACAAATTCTGTCTGGCAAATATGCATTTAACAGCATTGTTTCAGGTAAAAACATTGACGGTTATTCACTCAATGGTGCGCAACTGGGCTGGGGGGAAATTGATGACCTGCCTTCACTGTTTGCAAAAATTGCAACAGACCTGCAAAAAGGAGAAGTCTCCCAACCCGTGCGTTCGGGTGCCGGATGGCACTTAATAAAACTCGAAGATAAAACCGGGGGTAGTAACATTGTTCATCAAACTTCGGTACGCCATATCTTGATTAAACCATCAGAAGTGCGTACAGAAGAACAGGTAAAAAAACTGGTTGATTCTCTTTATACCCGAATACAGGAAGGTGAAGACTTTACCTTGCTTGCCAAAGAGTATTCTGAAGATCCTGGGTCTGCACTTCAGGGAGGTGACCTTGGCTGGAGCAGCCCCGGGCAATTTGTTCCTGCATTTGAAGACACCATGAACAAACTCAAGGACCAGGAAGTCAGCAAGCCTTTTAAAAGCCAATATGGCTGGCACATCATGCAAAAAATGGGTGAACGTGACCACGATATGACCACAGAGAACTGGAAAAACCAGGCCTATCAGACCATTTATGAACGAAAATTTGCTGATGAACTTGAGTCATGGTTGCAAAAAATTCGTGATGAAGCATTTGTTGAGTTTAAATAATAATGCCGTGCCAGCGAATTGTTCTTACCAGTGGAGAGCCTGCAGGCATTGGCCCTGACCTGGCATTATTATTAGCGCAAAAAAAACAGGATTGTGAAATCATCACAATCGCCTGTCCGCGGCTATTGCAGCAACGCGCAGATCAATTACAACTTGATATCTCTCTTATTGAATTTGATCCTGTTGCGCCCCGCACACCTAATATCCAATACCAGATAAAAGTTTACCCATTAAAAACACAAAACCCTGTAACTGCTGGCCAACTCGATGCATCC
>CBDUPD010000443.1:0-2903 GCA_965368985.1 uncultured Spongiibacteraceae bacterium
ACACTACTGCCCGAATCGAGCCGCACCACTACCAAGATAAGACAGCTCTGCCTCTGTTGACTCCCTGAACAAAGCCTTGTTTCGATGAGGAAAGCGGCCAAAACGGGCAATGATATCCCGGTGCTGCTTCGCATAGTCAAGCGCACCCTCGGCAAATACTTTCAACTCAGGCGTATCTGCATCATCGACCAAAGACTGAAACAGGCGCACACCCTCTTCTTGCACCTCAAGATTCTCCGCATGCTGAAAAGGCATATAGAGAAAATTACGTTCGGGAATTTCCAGATAGACATCCTGACCTAGCGCTATACCTTCTTTTGCCAGCTGTAATGCCTGGGTATCATACAGATAAGCAGGGGCACTGCCCCTGAAGATATGTCGTGAAAACTGATCAAGTACGATAATCAGGGCCAGACGGCCCTTGGAAGAAACCAACCAGTCATCAAGCTCCTTTTTACTGGAAGCCAGCAAATACGGTAGAAAGCGACCCTTTATAAGATCATCATCTTCTTTTGAACCGCGAAACCAAAACTCCTTACGCGACTCATCAACCATGCCGTCTTCTAATGGGCCCAGCCAAAAGTCCAAAACTGTCTCAAAATGCATAGAATCCGCGCCAAATCATGATGAATAGGTTACAATACCTTGCTTTAGCGCTTTCAGAAATAATAATTAATTAAAAATGCGCAATAACTCAATATAGCTGTATTAATGCCAACAACTTCAATAAAGCCTTTTACAATATTACTGATCGCCCAGGCAATATCAATATTCGGTACTTCACTGACCGGTTTTGCCATGGGTGTATGGGTTTTTCGAGATGTAGGCTCAGTTACCATCTTCTTTATGATAGCCCTGGCTCACGGTATTCCACTGGTATTGCTAAGCCCCCTGGCTGGTGCCGTTGTTGACAGGGTCAACCGTAAACGCATCATTTTAACCGCTCAATTGGCCGCCTTGTCCATGACAGCACTATTGATGTTTCTATTCATCAGCAAGCTTTTACAACCCTGGCATATCATCACTCTTGTGGCCCTGAACTCTGTCTTTCAATCATTTGTATGGCCATCGGTAACAGCTACCATTCCCCTCATGGTACCCAAAGAGCAACTGACCCGGGCCAACGGCATGATTGCCATGGCATTTGGCATTATTCACCTTACCAGCCCGGCTGTCTCCGGCACCCTGTACGACAAGGTTGGTATTGAAATGATCTTTATTATCGACCTGGCCACTTATGCCTGCTCATTTGCTGCAGTACTACTCATGCATATACCACAGCCTTGTCAGATTGAAGCCCATAAAATGCGTGAAGAGAGCTTGTTTAAATCTATTCAGGACGGTTGGTACTACCTTAATGACAACAGCAACCTGAAACACCTGATAGTATTTTATGCGGCTGTAGCCTCAATACTGATGGCTATGGGTGTCATGGTTCAACCCATGATTCTGTCATTTACCACGCCTCAAAAAATGGGGTTCATTCTCTCTGTTGCGGGTTGTGGCGTTTTTGCAGGCAGTCTGGTTATGATTACCCTGAGAAGCATTAACCACCATATGCCCATTATCATCTCGGCGGCTTTCTGTGCCGGTTTTTTCTGCTTGCTGACCCCGATTTCAAAAACCCCATGGGTTCTGGCTATTGGGGGCTTTTTTATCATGAGCTGCTTCCCAATATTTGATGCCAACAACCGCGCCCTGTTACAACGCAAGGTAGAACCCAATATGCTTGGCCGGGTAATAGGTTTGAGAAATTTCACCCTGGGCATGACCCGATTTTTCATGATGCTTATCACAGGATTAATCGTCGACCATTATTTTGAACCAGCCATGCAGGCTGACGGTTTTTTAAGCCCGGTTCTGGGTGATATTTACGGCATCGGTAAAGGCCGGGGGATAGCACTACTTATCTCGCTATTAGGCGGCATCACGATTATTCTTGCCTGTATTGCACTTTATTCTCGTTCAATTCGCAAGATTGATACGATTGTTGATGATTTTCACGATGAAGAAATAGATAAACGCAATGATGATTGCGTGGCGCCTGTAACCCCGTAGCCCATACATGTGAATACTTAGAGTTGTATTTACAGTAGTTTTACATGAACGGCACTTTACATTTAGGGCTCTTTACATCATTGTGCAGCTGAAATTACTCATGTCATTTGTTGCACTGTTTTGACATATTTAGGTTAGGCACAACTATTAATGGACAAACTAAAACAAATTTTAACCCGTTTTATCAGCCGTAACCCCAAAACCAATGTATCACTATTGATCATCGGGCTTACTGTTGTGCTTATTGTTCTAATATTCTCTTCCAGCCCCAAGGTTAGCAAGCGCACACCGGGTGAATATATTCCAGTTGTACACCTTATCGAAGCAAACCCTGGCAAAGTAAATATTCCTGTGCATGCCCGTGGATTTCTCGAGCCTGAAAAAGAAGTTCAAATAAGCGCTATCGTCAGCGGAACCGTTATAGATATCACTGATCAATTCGCCGTTGGCGCCAGCTTCAAAAAAAATGATGTACTTCTAAAAATTGACCCCGCCCTTTTGGAAATGGAACTGCGCAAGGCCAAAGCCAGTTACGAACAGGCACATTTAAAAGAACTGGAAATAAACGCCAATCTGGATGCAAAATCCTCAGTTAAAAATAACAAGGAGATGAGCGATCTGGCCAAGGGAAAACCTCAACGCGCTGTTGCCAAGGCTAACACCGAAGCCGCCCTGTCGGCATTTAAACTGGCTAAACAACAACTGGAACATGCAACCCTGCGCGCGCCATTTGACGGCAAGGTAATGATGCGCGCCATACAGGAACACGAACAACTGGCACCGGGAAAACCCATAGCAAAAATCTATTCCAGTGAATCTTTTACTGTCAGACTACCTGTTACTGA
>CBDUPD010000444.1:0-2902 GCA_965368985.1 uncultured Spongiibacteraceae bacterium
CACTGATACGTGCCGTACCACCTTGTCCGCCCCAGTAGTTACCTCCGCCCGCGCCACAACAGAAACTCTCTTTTTTGTTGCGAGGCATTTCGATTAGTTGACCCACTGCTGACACTACATTACGCGGCGCATCAACAATACCGTTATGGCGAGCCAGATAACAAGGGTCATGGAAAGTGATCTTCTCATCACTCTTGTCAGCAATACTCAATTTACCTTCACTAATTAATCCATCAATCAGTACCGAATGAGGAATAGTTTCCCATTCAGCACCCAGCTCAGGATAATACCGATCAAAACTGTTATAACAGTGAGCACACATGGTGATTACTTTCTGAATTTGCTGCTCTTTAAAGTCTTCTATATTCTGCTCGGCTAATTCGACAAACTGCATCTCATTACCCATCATTTTTGCCGGATCACCCGTACAGCGTGCCTCCTCGAAGATACCGTAAGACACACCGGCAGCCTCAAGAATTTTCACCATAGCGCGGGCTATTTCCTGGGCACGCTCTTCATAGGTTACTGAACACCCAATCCAAAGCAGATATTCTGTTTCACCCGGCTCAAAGAAAGGCACTTCAAGATCTTTACGCCAATCTTCAGGGTTAGAACTGGTACCAACAAATGGGTGCTCACGCGACTCCATATTGCGGTTAGCGGCTGCCATGGTTTCTGGCATTTCAGAACGATCCATCACAAAGTGACGACGAAACTCAATAATAACCTCAGCCGGATTATTACTTACCGGGCACTCTTCAATACAGGCACCACAGGTTGTGCAGTTAAACATGGCTTCCTGGCCTAACACATCAATCAAAGATGCATCATCAAATTTGCCTTCTTCCATATATTCGGCACAGGTTGCCATCACTTTTTTCGGTGACAGGTCTTTCCCGGTTTGTGCTGCAGGACAAACCTCATGACAACGACCACACCATAAACAGGCCGACGCATCGAGCAGATTTTTTTGCGTAAGATCAATCAGGCGAGAAGCACCAAATGTTTCCTCTTCTTCGTCTTCTTCCTCATCTTCGTCCTCGTCTTCATCAAAATCGAAGTTGATAGGTGGCAGATTGATACCCGGACGCTTATTGGCAAAACCGGAGTTAGTGGGGCCAAGCAACATATGAGAAAACGGGCTATGGGCAATCATGGCAATAAAGGCGCAACCCATCAGGCCGTGAATCCACCACATCACTTTAAAGCCAAGAATCGTACTATCTTCACCCAACAAGTCGATTAGCACACGACCCATTGCGCCACCTAAAAATTCGGCATTATCACCTGAAGGCTCAAAACCCAAACGAAAACTTTCAGTTAAAAAGCCGGCAATCACAATCAACAATAATATGGCTTCACCACGCTCAAAACCCGGGCGAGTTTTACCACCAGCAGTTAAACGATCTGGCGGACTCAAACGACGAATCAAAAAGAAAGCAACACCGGTAAACAGCATAATACCGCCCAGTTCACGGCCCAGCTTCATAACCAGATAACCAAACCAACCGTCATAAACCGGCACTCCAACAAACTCGAGCATAAATACTGCATGACCAAAAATCAGTATTAAGGCGCCAATAAACATAATGCTATGAAAGCTGCCTGCAATCGGGCGCTTGATTAAACGCTCAGTCATCAAGCCACGACGAATAAAAGTGCCTATATTAAATTTGGCCTGCAAACCGGCTTTGCCAATCTTTTGACCAGCCTTTTTATCCGATTTGTCAGCTCCTTCTGGCACAAAAAACGGCTTACCATGCTCAATGCGCTCTTTGTATTTCTTCAAACCCACAAACAGGCTATACAAAGCGCCTGCCAACAAGATTGCCAAAATGATGTAGTTATATACGGGTATGGTATCCATCGCTAACTCTTTAATATGTGGAAATCGGCCAACAACCTGTGCTTCAGGCTGGAATATTGAAAAACGGGCGTATTTTACACGAAAATCACTTTATGGGCTAAGAACTATACGTTATGGAAAAATCTCCACCAAAAAAGAATGAATTAGCGCTTGAGCAGTGTAAGCGTTTATAATTTCCACCACCAGAAAACTGAGGAAACAAACATGGTTGATGTTACTGTTACACGAGATATCGCAGCAGATATCAGCAAAGTTTGGGCTATTTTAGAGAATTTCGGTGACCTTTCATGGATTCCCGGTGCCGATAACGTTGAAGTATCAGGCGAAGGCGTTGGCATGACGCGCCATATTATCATGCCCGGCATCCCCCCAATTAACGAAACCCTGGAGTCACTGGATGCCGACAAGAAAACCCTGAGCTACTCTATTCCCAAAAATGAAATCATCCCCTTTGATAATTATGTGGCTGATGTTTCGCTGACTACGATAGATAGCAATACCACGCATATTAACTGGCATTGTACTTTTGATGCCGGTGATATGCCTGAAGCTGACGCTCGCGCAACTATTGAAGGCAACTATGCCATGATTATTGATGGTCTTGAAGCGGCATCCTGCGCTTAAGCGCTTTAAATATTCAATCCTAAAGGTTAACTATGTATAAAGTCTGGGCTGCATCGGGTTTTTACTCCACGATGTCTGATGTTATCTCTGAGGCTAAACGTGCCGAGGCGATGGGGTATGACTGTTTTTCAGTTATCGATTCAGTACACGATGGCCTGATGGCCGCAGCTCTTGCTGTACAGGCAACTGAAAAAATTGAAATTGCCACCAGCGCTCTCGCCTGTTTTCCACGCAGCCCGATGACAACCGCCGTCGCCGCATGGGATCTTCAGGAATATTCCGGTGGCCGCTTCAAGCTGGGCCTGGGCCCACTCATCAAACCTATCATCACCCAGAAATACAGTACTGACTGGTATCCACCTGCCCCCCGCATGCGTGAATATGTACAAGCCGTACGAGCCATTTTCGATT
>CBDUPD010000445.1:0-2891 GCA_965368985.1 uncultured Spongiibacteraceae bacterium
ATAGGTTCGCCAGCACCTTCAAGCCATGGATAGATACCGCCATTTACATGCCAGGTAAAGTAACCAGACTCTACGGAGATGGGGTCAACAATGAAATCCAGTACAACACAAAACAAGCCGCCCAGGGTTGCTATGATGGCATTGTTCATAATTCTTTTAGACAGTGGAATGTTCTCGCCCAGTAACTCACTTGGCACCAGGTAAAGCACCAGATAGAAAGCTGGATAGGCCATAATTTCCCACCCAAAAGCAATCATGGCAGGTACACCGTAAATATGCTGATACAAAATAGTATCGCTGTAATGATATGGCCCAAAGATACCGCCGCCTTCAAAATTGGTTCCTAAAAATTCGTAAAACCAGGCGATAAAAAAGCCGACAAATAGACAGGCTACTGTTCGTTGCCAACCCTTGACGACACACGAGTGCCAAATTACAACAAAGATACCTAGCATGGTCATCCAGAAGCCAGCCAATACCTGCGGCTGAGTCATCGGTTCAGTTCTTCCAGACTCCCACCAGATCTGCATTTGCTCTGAGCCAAAGAGAATTTGAGCGCCGAACATATAAAGAGGAATGCCCAGTGTTCCCAATAGTGCAATATAGAAAGTTATTTTGCCCTTGTTGGGTTGCTCTAGCGAATATCCGTAGGTCGGATTTAATGAAGAAATGTCACTCATAATAATTAACCATTTTCTGTAGAGTTATTACTTGCCCTGTTATGTACAAACAAGAAACAGCTATTAGTTTTTCCAGCGTTCACGCGAAGTAAATTGGTCACGTTCTATCGGTGGTGCTGAAGTTATCTCCCACGCTCCATTATTGTTTTCAACAATAATTTTTCTGAACTGGGTAAGTTTAATTCCGTTTGCTACGTGCGTGTTATCGGGTGTTTTTTGGGCCAGTTGCCCACTGACAATCACCTGGTTTTGACTCTCTCCATGCACCGTAGAGATAACGAATTTATTAAAAACGAAACCCTGGTCACGCAATGTTTGTAAAACCACGTCTCGCTCAGGTAGATCTGTGCCATCTGCTGATGAGCACCCGGTCATGAATGCAGAACCTAGAGCTACTGCAATGATCAGGCAAAAGAGTTTAATCCCTTGAAGGTTCATAATTTTTTTAACGATAGTCGAACTAGAATTACAGGTGGTAATAGTCATTCTATCCCTCGTTGTTGATAGTTTAAGTTTATAGGGGGCTAAAAAGAACCGCATTCTAATAGATCTGAAGTTATTTAAAAACCGATTTAAGTAATAATTATGACTAAAAAATGATCAGGGTAATTGCGTGAAGTGGGCAGAGCGCTTTAAATCCGGGTTTTCAGAGTTGATTTGGTGCACTGGTGAAAGCGTGGTGTTAATCCCTGTCATCCTGAGCGTAGCCGAAGGATCACATTAATGTGTCACGATTTCTTAAGGAGATTACTCGGCTACGCTCAATGAGCCTGAAGGTGTGATGGCTCCCAAAAACATTAGGCAGCTGTAATGTCTGGATGATCAGGTTAACCATATGATAAATAGCATATTATCTGAATTTATATTATTTCCTTTTTGTTTCATCTGCCTTATTAATGTCACACGGCAGCATCAATTTCTCAATTAAACGAAAAAAATTCAATTTAATTTGTAACATATGTCACATTCAGGTTACTAAATACTGTGAGCAGGATAACAGCCCACAGAAATGGGCAAAAAAATATCTGCCTGGTTTAAATTACATAACAAACAACGAGGACAATTTCATGAAAAAGCAATTTCTATCTACCCTGGCTGTAGGCTCGGTTCTGACAATGAGCGCGTTGCCCCTGACTGCACAGGCTGATAACCCATTTGCTGCTGTATCACTGGAAGGTGGTTACCAGTTGGCTTCTGCTGATGCTAAAACAGGAGAAGGCAAATGCGGTGAAGGCAAATGTGGCGATAAGAAGAAAGCCGAAGGCGAGAAAGCTAAAGGTGAAGGCAAATGTGGCGAAGGCAAATGTGGCGAAAAGGGTGAAAAAGCCTCAGAGAAGTCAGAAGAAGGTAAATGTGGTGAAGGCAAGTGTGGTGACAAGAAAGAGAAAGCCACCGAGAAGTCAGAAGAAGGTAAGTGTGGTGAAGGCAAGTGTGGTGATAAAAAAGCCTGATCTAAAAGCGGGCAAGCCAGTCTATTTCGGCTTGCCTGTTTCTTCACCTAACATTCAGGATATATTTTAAATGAACAATATAACTCAATTAACATTACAGGCACTCAACAGGCTGGATGCAAGCGGTCCATGGCTTGCCTTTGTATTACTACGCCTATTAATAGGCTGGGAGTTTCTTGAGTCAGGTTTGATGAAATACCATGGTGAAAACTGGTTTTCACACATTCAAGGTCAGTTTCTCTTTCCGTTTAATGTTATTGCTGTAGAGGTTAGCTGGTTTATGGCAACCTGGTTTGAGATTGTGGGTGGAATAGCCTTGATGCTGGGTATCGGTACTCGCTTTTTTGCTGTCTCATTAATTGTTCTTACTATAGTTGCGGCGGCAGCAGTGCACTTGCCAACAGAATTAATACAACTGTCTGATCTGTTTAAGGGCTATGCTATCACTGATAAGGGTTTTGGGAATTTCAAACTACCATTGTTATTTATTGCCATGCTTTTACCTTTACTCTTTATGGGGCCGGGAAGAATGAGTGTTGATGCTTTTTTCAGGTCGCGCGCTCAACAGTTGGTGATAAATAAGGGTAATCAATAATGAAAACAGAATTGCCAAATAACAATATCATTCAGGGTGCGGGTCTTGGTTTGCGATGTGGTTTACTTGATGATCTGCTGCAGGTAAATCAAGAGCAGGTTGATTTTATGGAAGCAGCACCAGAGAACTGGATTAATGTTGGTGGTCGTTTTGGTAAACAGTTTC
>CBDUPD010000446.1:0-2887 GCA_965368985.1 uncultured Spongiibacteraceae bacterium
AACAGTGGTTTCACATACCGGCAATTCAAAATAAAAACTGGTTTTTTCATCGGGATCTGACTTAAAGCCGATCTTGCCTCCTTGCTGTTCAACCAGACACTTGCTTATATTCAAGCCCAAGCCTGTACCGGGCATTTTATTATTTGTCGCTGCATGCAACTGCCTAAACTTGGTAAATAATAATTCTTGCTGATCAAGAGGAATGCCCGCCCCGTGATCAATCACTTCAACCACGGCATAACCATTAGATTCTTTTAGATTGATCTCTATTTGGTCTTCAGTATTGGTATATTTAGCTGCATTTGAAATAAAATTACTTAGCACTTGCAATAATCGCTGCTCATCGCCTTTTACTAACATGCTTGTAATATCATCAGGATAGCTTGCCACAAGATTGCAATTATATTCTTTACAATACTGAAGGTTTAACTCTGCCGACTTTTGTATCAATGCAACCAGATCAATTTCTTCCAGGTTAATATCAAATCTACCGGATTCCAGTTTAGCCAGGTCTAATATATCATTGACCAAATCTCCCAACTGACTGGCATTGCGGTAAGCCATTTCTACTATTTGTTGCTGTTTATTATCAAGTCTGGCCGTTTTATTAATCAACAGAGAAAGCGATCCATAAATCGTTGTCAACGGTGTTCTAAGCTCATGACTTACCATTGATATAAATTCATCTTTTGCATGATCAAGCGCTTGAAGTTGTTTCACCTTTAATCGTAACTCTAACTGACTAACTACTTGACGAGCCAATGCCTTTAAAGCGGCTTTTTGAGAATCTGTCATTGATCTTGCTTCATTAGCAATAACACACAGTGTGCCTAACTTTATATCATTAGACATAATCAAAGGGGCGCCAGCATAAAATTTTACATGCGGTGCATCGGTAACCAGGGGGTTATCATAAAATCTTTCATCTTTATCGGAGTCTTCAACAATAAACAGGTCATTTTGAAGAATTGCATGCGCACAAAAAGCAAGGTCACGGGGCGTTTCTTTGGCATCGAGACCATGATGTGATTTAAACCATTGGCGATTTTCATCAACAAGGCTAACCAAAGCGATAGGCGTGTCACAAATCTCAGCAGCAAGTCTGGTTAAATCATCATACGCCTGCTCTTCAAGTGTATCGAGAATACCTAACTCGTTTAACTTGAGAATACGCTCTCTTTCATTAGCTGGTAATTCAGCTGCTATCATTATTCAATCCCTGGTTTGCATCCAGTTCAATATTTAACATTGCTATATACAATGCAAAATATCCACCCATCAAGTACAAGCCTTATTACCCGAAATATTATCCGGATATAATGTATTAAACTGTGAAGTGATCTCTTCCTTTTTGTGCTTATAAGATAACATAGCATGCAAAACACTATTCTTTTAAAGAATGCATTATCATTTTTCATTAATTTACATTATGAACAGTGCCCACTTACAATACCTACGAGAATGGATGAATATAGCCGAGGTGCTGATACACTTGCCTGTAACAGTTATTCTGTCTAGTCTATAGTCACTTTAATAGACAAAATACTCTCGTAAGGAAAAGATAAGGAAAACAAAATGAACTCTTCCCTGTTACGTAATACTCTGGCCGCTTTTACAGTATCTATTCTATTCATAGGACTTCCGGCCCAGGCTACAAAGACCAGCCCACCTTCTACAGCTAAATTAAACATCGAAGCAAAGGATACTGTGCTTAGTGTTTTAAAGCGTCATGTTGGTGAATACCTCTATCTACAAACTGACAGCGGTAAAGAAATTAACGGTAAACTGGTGTTTGTCGGCAAAAAGGTTGTTCATATTGAGAAAGTATCAGGCAGAGATTTTTACGATGCCGTGATAGATATTGATAGTATTGAGGCTGCCATGGTGAAAGTACGCGGTAAAAGATAAAAAATACCTGTTAAGTGAATGATATCATCCCCTTATCACAGCAGTATTACCCACAGCATTATTACCTACCCATCACCTGCTTTTTAACCTTTTCCATTAGCTCAACAGTGATGCGTTTCTCGCCGAGCTTTTGTGCGGCCTTCTCAACTTTGGCCCTGGCCATTTTTCTAACAAAAAAAGGCGCTTTTTCAAGACGTTTAACAGCTTCAGCATCCCATTCAATATCATCACTACTCACGAATATTACTCCTTTAGTCAAGCAGGCCTGAGAAGAACCAGAAAGGCTGCTTCAAAAGTACAAGCCAGCTCACCCTTCTGGTTGTGGATTTCAGCCAAGGCATTAACAATACCGCAATCTGGCCTACTATTAGACAAGCGCGACTCCAGCACCGTCTCTTTCTTGGTTAATACATCACCCGGGCGAACCGGCGCAATCATCTTCATTTTATTAAAGCCAAGCGCACTCACCGCGGCGGCCTTGCCCTCTAATAAACCAATGCGTATAGATGCATTTATAATATGCCCGGAAGATGCAACAAGACCGCCAAAAATAGAATCTTTAGCAGCCTCTCTATCCGTATGAAATGGCTGGGGATCCCAGCGCTCCCCAAACTCAATAATCTCTTCTTCGGTGATATGATAAGAATCATTAAATATTTTTGACTCACCAACCTTGAAGTCTTCAAAGTACCTCATGGATTACTATCCTATTTTATTAGCTCTTAAAAAGTTGAATTATATTTTACAGCCCACGGAGTATCTATTGTCTGTTAGCTAACTGCTTTGGGATTGACCTCAACACGCTTTTTGAATATGACATCTTTCATGGCTATAAAGCGCTTTTCAACAAGTTCATAACTGATTGATGCAATGGCGATGGTGGCAAAGAAAGCCATAATGACAAGATTATATCCTGAATCAATTTCAGAACCCGAGAGAAAACTGTTAATGAACCAAAGAACACACTAATGATAGACAT
>CBDUPD010000447.1:0-2886 GCA_965368985.1 uncultured Spongiibacteraceae bacterium
CCTTTACAAGCCACCTGGACCGAGCCCGGAGTAACCCGTGTTGATATACGTCTTGATGAAACAGACTGTGATGTCATATGGCAGAGTCAAGAAGCTTCGCAAACAACTGTACCCAAGTTATCTGTCGGCAACGGGCTAATATATCTATACACACGAGAGCCTGTACCCGGCGTTCCTGCCGCCCAGGCCTGGTATCTTACTGCCATTGATTATGTGACTGGTGACACGCGCTATAAGATTTTTACCGGTACTGGAAATAACCATAATAATAACTGGGCACCTGTTACCATTGGACCAAATGGAAATGCCTATGTGGGAGTTTTCAACGGGATACTCACTATCTCTGATAATTGATGATTTATAACTGATAAGGGGAAAAAGTCCTCATCAATTGCCCACAATAACAAATGTATTACTGTTTTAGCGGGTGCCCTTCAGGAAGATTTCGTATCAACCAAAATGCCAGCTTATGTTTCATTTGCGGCTGGGACTCTTCACCCTTTGGTAATGGCTGAATCTGCTTATCATGCACCAACAATCGATAAACATACTCTATCTTTTCTTTTTGTGAATCGGTGGCCTCAAACTTCACCTGACCTCTGCTTTTCGCATAAATCATACCAATCCTAAGCGCCTCTTTAACCAATTCAGCTTCATTCTTAAGTTTAGTCACGTCAATCCCTACGATATTCCTGATAAGTTAATCAAATAGTAGCCTAAAATGGAAATATCTCCCAACATCAAAGGTGAATACATTAAAGCCTGCTAACACTAATTTCTAATCATCGTCATTTACCTGTTGACGTGATGTAACAATAATCCATGAAAGAGCAAAACCTGCGGCAAAATAATCAGTTTGCTTAACCAATGGGCTATCTTCATTCTCTGCACCTTCAATATCATAATAATTAAAAAATGCTCCAGCAAAAACAGAACCGAATTTTCTGCTTACCGAAAATGAAGAACGCAATCCTGTATAACCTGACTTCGCTTTATATTCAGCACGCTCATCAGTCACATATTGATTTTTAACTTCATAAAAATATTCATGATATTTACCGCTACCAAAGACTGGACCATATGTGGCTGTCAACTTCCACCTATTCGGTTGCATCTGATAGTAGAATCGTGGACTGGTTATAACTCCGCGGTAGGCAACACCATCCCCAAAGCTGAATGCCGCCCTTACAGGGAGATCAATACGAAGCTCATGAACATCATTCCGATACAACTGATACTGTAGCGTTGGGCCTGCCTCTAACATAAGATCCAAGTCAGGCATACCCTCTCTTGTCTTATTATCTTCATTATTAACCGGCAATGATGCACCGAGACTAACACGAAGATCAAGATGCTCACTTTCATATATTCTGCCTCTTAATCCACCACGCCCTGAACGAATATATTCACCTCGATAAACAGCATAAGGGACCGGTATTGTATAAGTGCTGGATTGATCTGCACCCAGATAATGGGGGGATGTATATGAACCAATACCTGCCCCAACCTCCCATAACGGCTTTTCATCAGCAGCAGCAAATACTACCCAACTCAAAATCAGCACCAGGAAAGTTCGCTTCATTACTTACGCACCATAATATTCACATCTTCATGCCTTAATACAAATATGACTGCTAGCAACAACATCACAGCTGCTGTTGTTAAACCGATAACCAAACCAATCCATAAGCCTTTGGGACCTAATGCCAAACCGAGAATATCAGTCAATCCCAGCATATACCCGATAGGCAATGCAATTAACCAATATGCAATCAGGGTAATAATCATTGGTCTGCGCGTTACTTTAAAACCTCTTAATATACCAATACTACATACCTGCACAGCATCAGGGAACTGATAAACTGCTGCGAAAAACAGTAAACCCACAGCAATTAATTGCACCTCGCTATCAGCAGTATAAATACCTGCAATAAAATAACTCCCGAAATAGATGATGGAAGCATTGAATAAGGCGATACATATGCCTGATAAATATCCTGTTAGCACTGATTCCCTGATAGCCAGCTTATTCTTCTGGCCAGCAAAGTAGCCAATACGAATGGTTAATGCCATTGATAGACTAAGTGGCACCATAAACATCTGGGCCGTAAGATTTAAAGCCACTTGATGACCTGCAACAACTTCGGCACCTAATGGTGCTATCAATAAAGCAATAACAGCAAAAATACTGACTTCTACCAACACACTAAAACCAATAGGCAACCCCAGCTTGATCAGTTTTATCTGACCCAGCCATTGAGGAGAAATCCATTGACGCCTGAAAGCAATATCACGTAAATCACCAAACCAGATATAAGCCGCCATGCTCAAAGCCATAATTAGCAATACCAGCGAAGAAGCCACACCACAACCTGCACCGCCCATTTCAGGCAACCCAAGCTTGCCATAAATAAATATATAATTAAGCGGTATATTACTCAGCAAACCCAGTATATTAATTAGCATGATCGGTTTTGATCGACCAAACCCTTCAATAAAACTGCGCATTGCCTGATACACACCAGCAACAGGCAAACCAAAACTCAACCAGAAAAGATACTCTTTGCTAACAGATTTAATACTGCCATCAACACCCATCACATCCAGTAATGGCATCATTAACAATAAAAGACCTGCCACACAAATACCCGAAAACAAACCCAGCCATAAACCCTGTCTTAACGTATCACCTGTATCTGATAAATCACCACGCCCTCTGGCTTGTGAAACCATCGGGGTAACAGAAAAAAGAATTGCCTGGGTAAACAACAATGCCGGCAACCACAAGCTACCACCCACAGCAATCCCTGCCAAATCATTACGGCCATAATGACCAGCCATCGCCGTATCCACGAAACTCATTGATGTTAGTGAAAGTTGGGCAAT
>CBDUPD010000448.1:0-2877 GCA_965368985.1 uncultured Spongiibacteraceae bacterium
TGTATTCTGTGACAGTGTCTTGCAAGGCTTGCGGGTCTATACCCAGCTTCACTGCCAGGCTACCAAGAGAAGAAGCCTTTTTGCAGCCAAGCAAGATAAAAAAGTAACCCACAAGTACATGAAACCATTGAGCTTTTTTCAGGGTCAGGTCTTTTGGAACTTCTTTGAAGGTTTTGTCATCAAGTATGACATAGCCGATGCCTTCATGGTTGTGCATCATCTCTTCACCCAGCTGGGCGCCGTAGAGCATTTCGTTACAAATTCGTTTACCTTTGGGGCCAACCAGTATGCCTTTTACAAAAGATGTTGGCGGGTTGATAAAGCGCCAGGCTGATACACTATCCATGCACTCGGTCTGTGCTCCAAGGGCCATGGCCATTTGAATACCTGTGCCATCATCGGCCAATGTACCTAATGGACTACCGCCAACAAATCCTGGTGCGTATTTTTTGATCATATTTTGATTGTTGTAGAAACCGCCAGTTGACAATACCACTCCCTTATTGGCTTTGATGTAAGTTGATTTACCAAATGTTCGTTCGATCCATTCGGTAATCATGCCAAATATGATAAATAGCTGAGGGATATACAGTGTTGAGTTACGCAAGATAAGATGCAGCTTCTCAAAAAATTTGTGGAAGAATTTGCATAGAGGACTGTCGTTTATCTGAATTGCCTTGAGTCCTACTACATCGCCATCCGGGTTAGTGAGCAGTGACACTACTTTGCTTTGTGTTTGAATGTTGATGCCTTTTTCTATCGCACTTTTTCGCAGCGGCTCAAAAATAGCCGGGCCGGAGAAGCTTTTTATATGTCCTCGATGACCACGCATGGCTGGTGTGGAGTCATTTGTATATGGCGCAAAACCTTCGTTACCAGAATAATAAAAGTAATATTCATCTGTTGGGTAAGATATTTTAAAAGGGCAGGCTTTGGCATTAAATTTAACACCATAATTTTCAAGCCAGTTAAAGTTTTCGACACTCTCATCACAGAACTTTTTCAGGGTTTCATCGCTGACTGTTCCACGCACTTCATGTTTCAGGTAGTTGAACATGTTTTCGGGAGAGTCTTCTACACCGGCTTCTTTCTGTATGCGTGTGCCTCCACCAGCGTAGACTATGCCGCCAGAAATGTTGGTAGCGCCACCGCCAGAGAGTCGGTCAAGTACAATGGTTTTCAGGCCTTGGTCATGCGCTTCAAGGGCCGCTGAAACACCGGCACCACCAAAACCTGCCACGACCAGGTCAGTTTCCTGATCCCATTTGAAATCATCAACATTGTCGATAACCATGTTATTTTCAATGTATGCGTCGCGAAATGTTATTTTTTCTAATAATTTCTTAAACATAATAAGTTCCGGTATTCTCTGGGTCGGGCTTTAAAGAGCTCTCTTTAATAACTCTGGATATTAAAGAACCTTCTTTAATTTTACAAGGTTCTTATGTTACAGTTTGTAAAGTTTATTACTCAGAGCCAGCTGGCCGGTTAAAAACCTCTATGCCTTTATCCACTGCATTGCCAAAAAACAAGCTATCAACACATGAAGTGATATTGCGAACAGCCGAGTCTTTATTCGCCAATAAGGGCATTGATGCTGTTTCGCTAAATGAAATCAATAAGGCAGCAGGTCAGAAAAACACCTCATCATTACATTATCATTTTGGCAGTAAGGAAGGCCTTATTCAGGCTATTGTGTATACCCACTACGAAGAGATAGAACATAAGCTGCAAAAGGGTTTGGATGAACTCGAAGCGGGGGGGTCTTTTTCTACCCGGGATCTGGTTCTGACGGCGATATCTCCATTTATTGATAAGCTGGAGTCAGAACGAGGGGTAAATTATCTGCGCATTGTCACCCAGTTATTAAATAAAAGTGCCGATATGTTGATAGTGGGGCATCCGGAGCAGGAAGATAAGGCGAGGCTTCGGGTGTTTAGTCTTTTTGATCAGGTGATTGGTGAAATGCCTGATGAAATAAAAATTGCCCGTATCGTTCTTTTTAGTAGTTTGCTGTTTCATTCGCTGGCATCTTTTGCCCAGTTTGAGCAATCAGCCCAGCCTAATCCTTTGGGTGATAAAGCATTTTTTGTCGATAATCTGCGAGATATGTTATTGGCGATGATGACAGCGCCGGTATCTGACAAATAAGGCAAAATGCTCAATAGCGTTCTATAATTTAATACCTATTAAGGAGTCTCATCATGTATAAAAACATACTCATAGCCGTCGATTTGGCAGGTGAAGTAGAGCAGGTGTTAATAAGAGGCAGACAGTTGGCAGAGCAGAATAATGCTGACTATCATGCGGTATATTGTATTAATCACCCTGTTACCCCTTTTGGGGAGTTGTCGATACCTGGCCCTATGCTGAATCTTATTCAATTAAAGCATGAAATTTTTTCTCACTTTAAAGAGATTGCTGAAAAAGTAGGTGTTGATACCAACTGTATCAGTATTGAAATTGGCCACTCGGTTGATGCGGTATTGGAAAAGGCAGAAGATATTAAAGCTGATTTAATCATCGTGGGTAGTCACGGCAAACATGGTGTGCGCATGTTAGTTGGTTCAACAGCAACTGGTATATTACATCATGCTAACTGTGATGTGTTGGCAGTGCGTATTCAGGAGTAAATCTGTTAGATCAAGAGTGGGTGAATGATCACTGCTGGTTGTTCCGAAAAGTGTCAGGGTCTGGATTTCCACTACCGATTTTTTCATGACGCGTAGGCGGGAAATTGTTCTTCATTAACTTGTGAGCAGTCCTTCGATAAAGATCTGATGAGGGTAGTCATTTGGCATAAACCTACAGTGGATCACAATTGTTGATTTACAGCCTCAAAGCAAAAAACTGTTTGGGGCTCTAATTCAACTATAG
>CBDUPD010000449.1:0-2871 GCA_965368985.1 uncultured Spongiibacteraceae bacterium
AGAAGCAAACGCCAAAGGAGAGCCTGTATATTATGGTGACGTTTGCCAAAATGAAGCATTAATATCTGCAGGTGCGAGAGATGCCAAATTTATCATAATCACTTTCAACAACACCAAAGCAACAGAAAAGGTTATCTCCACACTACATACCACCTACCCCCATATTCACCTTATTGCCAGAGGGCATGCGATACATGAGAGCCGGGATTTACGTAAACTCGGAGCAAGTATGGTAATTTCTGAAAATGTTGAAGCAAGTCTGGCACTTTCTCGTATTGTACTAAAAGAATCGGGCCTGGATGAAAAAGAACAAAACACAATTTTGAATAATTTCAGGCGAAATTATTATGCCCAAATTGATGATATTAATCATACCTCACAATGAGGTGGCAAGTGAGCAATAATCTTTCATACTCATCTATAACGATATAATCAAGTATTATCACTTGCTACCTGAACAAGAACTAATAATTTATAAAAGAACAATATTTCCAAGATATCCGCAAAGGATAATACAGGCAAATACCTTCCAATTTGAAAATATCATATTGGCATAAGCAGCCCATGACGCGATGAATGTACTCATAATTCAACCTCTTCTATTGTAGCTCAAGAGAATAAATCCTTATTGCACTTAAAGCATTTCACTTTTTTCGAATCAATAACCTTGACCCGACGAAACAATCATAGACAATAATAATCAACGTGATGTGATACATTACTCATTCCGATCTCATTCAATAAATGAAGCTGTTTTGTGCCAACTGCACAGCATTATTTATGGAATAGCATCGCAGACAAAGTGTTAAGTACTTGGCAAAACATATAACCGGATTTTATATGCATAAATAAAAAAAGCAGATATTCAGAAGATAAAGCGGAAAAAATCACTAAATACTAACAGGAAACATAACCGTATATAGATACCATAAAAAAAACAGCAAAGCGTATAGCTTCCATATCGAGACAAGGAATTTCGCGTACTCAATCCATGAGTTAATCAGGTTTTTCATGTTTGCCCTTATATAACCCGTAAAAATAAATTTAGCACCCATTTACCCTGCATTGGAATAAACGGACACTGATCTTGTGAACGGGTAAATTATAGTACGGCTTAGTTTTTCTGCCCAACTATTTTTATATGCGGTATAGAATAGACTCTGCCAGAAGCCAACGCCTGTCCATCAATAACTGTCTCAAGAATAAACAGGGTCTTATCCAGCGTATAGGCAGACATCTCATCCTCCAGAATCACATAAATAAGATAAGAATCTTCACTCTCTTCTACATACATCCACTGGGCATCCTGGTCAATCAATTGCTGATAATCATTTTCTGTTAAATGCACTGCTGTTTTCAGGTTATTACTCTCTTTGGATAATTTTTTCTGCTTATCAGCAGTCGAAGAAGATACTGACATACCGGCACTTGTCACACCTGAGACAACATCGTTCCCGGTATCACTAACTACTAAACTTGCTTCAGCTATAGGTTCAGAAGCAACTATTTCATTTACTGACTCTTCCTTGCCAGCTAATACACTCTCTTGCTCAACCACATCCATTTCACTTGCCGGTGATAAATCCTTATTTTCTGTAGCACCCAACTTGGGAGAGACCTGTTGGTATTCTGGCATCTTTTTCATGGCAAGCACGGGCATCTGCCGGGCCTCATCTTTTGAAGGCTTTAATGCCCTACTCCTGGATTTTTCCTTTTGCAACTGTACTGGCGCAAGAGCTGGTGCCGGTTTTGGTGCAGGTGCAAGCGCCGGAGCAGGTACTGATGTGGGTACCGCACTTAATTCTCTATACGCTTTCTTTGGCAACTCCTTCTCTGCAAGCAATGAATCACTCACCTCCTCGACTGGCATCAACTCATCATCAAAGTTCGCGCCCAGTCCCGCGGAAGAATCCAGAGAGTTGCCAGGATCAAATATTTGATGCAGGCTCACCGTAACAACCAATAATACCGTTGCAGCAGATGCCAAAGGTTTTAACCAGACAGGACGTTTCTTAACCAACTGAGGCTTGGCAGAAACTTCTCGATGTGCTGCCGCCAATATTCGCTGATCAAGATCAGCAGGGGTAGCTTCATCAGAAAGACGATCATAAAGCGAATCAATGAACGCTTCGTCTTCAGCTAATGATTGTTCTTTTTCATTGTCATTCGACATAATGACTCAGACCCTTTCGTAATTTTTGCAGCGCATACCGCCAGCTACTTTTTACTTTCTCTTTGTTCTGTTGCGTAATTTCTGCTATTTCTTCAATACTGAATCCGGCTTCTTGTTTTAATAAAAATGTCTCTTTTTGATCGGGTGGTAACGCTGCTATCTCTTGTTGAATTGCCAGCTTTAATCTTTCATTATCTTCTACAGTTTCATTGTTAATCTCTGTGCCCATCTCTGCTGCAGGCTCACCTGCCTCATTCCTTGTACTTTTTTTCTGCTGATAATCAATGGCAATATTTCTTACCACTGTGAATAAATAAGTTTTAAACAGTGCTGAGGGCGTATAATTCTTTCTTGCATTAATTACCTTCAGCCAAACATCATGGGTTAACTCTTCAGCAACAGCAGCTGGCAAATTCTGCTTGAGAAAAAAGCGGTACACTGCCATCTTATGTCTGGCGTACAGACGATCAAAAGCCGATGCATCACCCTGGGCATAGGCAAGCATCAGCTCTTCATCGGTCTCTACTTGACCATTTATTGATACGACATTCGCTTTCAATCGATGTTTCTATCCATTTATTGGCTTGCCTACTGCCTACCCTCAAAGTCAATGAAAGGTTAAAAACGTTCAGTATCTGGGCTTAATGCTTTTGCCAGTTTAACCACATTGATAAACTCACCTCGATAACCATTGCTAT
>CBDUPD010000450.1:0-2871 GCA_965368985.1 uncultured Spongiibacteraceae bacterium
GCACGGAGCTGACGCAGTCACAGGGAAAATAGGCCATTATTCAGAGGTTCCTTAGTGTTAAACAGCGGTTTTTTACACTCAGCATTAGTCACCTGCTACTTTTATAGTTACAACATCACTTGTTATTGTAAAGGCAGAATATTACCAAGGTTTTACCGCTTTTCACATAACACACTGTTAACACTGATGCACAAAGTCATTTCTGATAAGATAAAGCCATCAACCTATTATCAACATGCAGTGTCATTATCTTGAACTCACTACGCCTGACCATCATTTTGCTCACCTGCATATTGTTATTGGCCTGCAATAATGACTCTATGATGAGCACCAAGCCTATAGGAGCCTCCGGGGATAACGATACGATTGAACGCGGAAAATATCTTGTATACGGTCCGGCCGGTTGCGCACGTTGTCACACCGACAGAGAGAAACAACATCAACTTCAAGCAGGAGTTATGCTGCCCTTAACCGGCGGTAGACACTGGGACAGTACACTGGGGGATATCTATGCCGCCAACCTGACACCTGATTTAAAAACAGGGCTGGGAAACTGGTCTGATAACGAGATTGCCCTGGCCATTCGCCACGGTGTTGATAAACAGGGTGATGTACTCGCCCCTTTTATGGAATATGGGGATATAAAAGATGAAGACCTGATAGCAATTGTTTCTTACCTTAAGAGCATTAAACCGATTGTGCACAATGTACCTGAAAAACAATGGAGCCTTATCGGTCATATTGCCAGAACATTTGTATTAAAACCCCGGCAGCCCAGCGGAAAGGTTTATGCTGAGCGCGCCCCTACTGCAGAATATGGCGAATATCTGGCAAATGTAACATCACATTGTGTTGCTTGTCATACTGAACGCAATTTACGAAACGGCAAATTTATCGGAGAACCTTTGGCCGGTGGCACACGCTTTCCTCATGAGACAGACAACAGCAAAGTTGTTATTCCACCCAATATCACTGCCGACAAAAAAACCGGAAGACTGGGCCACTGGACTGAAGAACAATTTATTTTGCGTATGCGATCAGGCCCGAGCGTGAAAGAAACCCATATGCCATGGGGTGCGTTTAAACTTACTGACGATAATGACCTGAAAGCGATTTATCGTTATCTAAAATCAGTGAAACCTGTTGAGAAAGATAACGGGGCTACCGTGCAGGATGCAGACTAGGGCTCAGTTAATACAATCAGTCGTTTAGGCGGCTCATTGATAAACTCAACTGATGGATTACCCGCAACAAAGGTTTCGATTTTTTCTACCCAGTCAGGATTCTGGTCTGGCACACCTCTGAGTATACGCAAAGTGCTTGTCGGGTTTACTTTCACAAGTTTTGTAATCTTGTAAGCCAGCATAGTTTCGCTGGGTATATCACCAAATACACTGGGTGAATATAACCAGGCAATATATCGGCGTTCTTCAACTTCAGTGAATTCACAATCCAGTTTTATGCTAGCCAAGTCTTTATCCATCAATTAAAGCTACCTTACCTGCAGTATTAAATCTCTTAATAATAGAATTTATTGTATTTTTCCCGGAAAATCTACCATAAGGAATACAAGGAATTATTATTGTCGGGATAAATCCCGACCTACAAGTAACGCCCTTCATCATCTGTAGGTCAGGTTTCAACCTGACAAAAAAAGGGGTAAGACTTGCAAGTCTTACCCCTTGTTGTTTTCTATCATTGGAATTAATTTATAATTACTTACCGGTGAAATTAGGCTCTCTGCGCTCCATAAAGGCTTTAGGACCTTCTCGTGCATCGTCAGAAGCAAACACCTGTGCAGCAACGGCTTTCTCAAGAATAAAGCCTGGCTCAAGATTTTGCTGGCGTACAGCAATCTCTTTTGCCTTACGCATAGCCAACGGACCGTTTTTGCAGATTCTTTCTGCCAAAGCCATAGCTTCATCCATCAGGTCTTCTTTAGGAACGATTTTATTGATCAGGCCAATATCATAAGCACGCTCTGCTGTAAGATTATCGCCAGTTAACAATAACTCCATCGCTACCGCCCAAGGGATTTGACGCGGCAAACGTACGTGTGTTCCACCAGCAGGAATCAAACCAAATTTCACTTCACCCAATCCAAACTTGGCGTGCTCAGCAGCGATACGAATATCCATACCTTGCATAAATTCCATACCGCCAGCTATACAAAAACCGTTAACAGCACAGATAATTGGTTTGAAAACATCAGAGAAAGGACGTTTGGTATGGTCTGGATAACCCAACTCTTCACCAGCTGTCAGTTTAGGAATAGCTTCACCCAGGTCAAGACCTGAACAAAATGCCTTGTCGCCGGCGCCGGTAAAAACCAATACCCAAAGATCATCATCAGCATTGAAATCACGAACTGCGTCTTCCATTGCATTCAGCATTTCTTCTGTGAATGAGTTCATTGATTCAGGACGGTTAACCGTCATAATGGCAATCTTGCCTTTCTTTTCGTATTTAAATGTTTCTGGCATTACTAGTGTCATATTATTTCTCTCTTTTTTAATTCTGTTTTTCAAAACCGCTAAAATTTATGCTTTACGGAAACGAGGTAGTGTTACTTCGTCAGTCACTGCCTCATAAGCCACTTCAACCGGCATATCAATTTCCAGCTCTTCAGGAGGGCAATCAATCATATTACTCAGAATACGAACACCCTCTTCCATCTCAATCACAACCGGTGCCATTGGCACTTTTTGATCAGGGTCATAAAATGCTGGATGCAGTGCACGATTAACAACCGTCCAGGTATAAACCTTACCCTTACCGCTTGATTTTACCCATTCCCAATCGAAAGAGTTGCACTGCGCACAAATTTCGCGAGGTACGTGACGGAAAGTTCCACAGTTGCTGCATTTTTGG
>CBDUPD010000451.1:0-2867 GCA_965368985.1 uncultured Spongiibacteraceae bacterium
AGAAGGGACTATTGCTAATTTCTCGTCATTAACAATAAGAAAAAGAGAGAAACAATGAGTCTTGAGCAAATTAATCATTATTTAACCACTTTGGCTAAACATGATGGTTCAGATCTTTATCTAAGCACGGGCGCACCGCCGTGTGGTAAATTTGAGGGTACATTAAAGCCATTGGCAAAAGAACCCCTGAAACCGGGTATTGTCAAACAGATGGCCTATGCCGTGATGGATGCTGAGCAAACAGCCGAGTTCGAAGAAACACTGGAAATGAATCTGGCGATATCGTTGCCCGGGGTGGCGCGCTTCAGAATTAATATATTTCGTCAGCGTAATGAGCTTTCTATTGTGGCAAGAAATATTCAGGCTGAAGTTCCCAGGTTTGCTGATCTGGGTCTACCAGATGTACTTAAAGAGGTTATTATGACCAAGCGCGGACTGGTGCTGTTTATCGGTGCAACCGGTTCAGGGAAGTCCACTTCGTTAGCAGCATTAATCGATCATCGTAACAGTTCGTCCGGTGGTCATATCATAACCATTGAAGACCCAATTGAGTATGTGCATAAACATAAAAAATGCATTGTTAACCAGCGTGAGGTGGGTGTAGATACGCGTACTTATGCCGCTGCCCTTAAACAAACACTGCGACAGGCCCCAGATGTTATTCTGATTGGCGAAATACGAGACCGTGAAACCATGGAACATGCACTGGCTTTTGCTGAAACCGGGCATCTTGCGATCTCAACCATACATGCAAATAATTCCAATCAGGCGATTGATCGAATTATTAACTTTTTTCCCGAAGATCGCCGCGCACAATTGTTAATGGATCTGTCCAATAATTTGCGAGCATTTATTTCGCAACGTCTGGTAAAAACCTCTGATGGCAAGCGCGCCGCTGCGGTGGAGATTCTGTTGGGTACTGCGACTATTCAGGAAAAGATTCTCAAAGAAGATTTTCATTCCATTAAAGAGATTATGGAAAAATCAGAGGGTCTGGGCATGCAGACATTCGATGCGGCTTTGCTAAAACTTTATAAGGCTGGCAGAATCGATATGGAAGAGGCTATCAGAAACTCAGATGCGCCCAATAACCTGCGTCTTAAAATTAAATTGGCGAAAGATGGCGGTGTTGATGGTGGTGGAGGACTTAGCCTTGAGCAGGTACTTGAGGCCGAGGAAGAAGATGCCTGATATCGGCTAACAAAATTGAATGCGGCATCAGTATCAAGTAGTATCGCACTTCATCTTTTAATGCGTTAACGACTATTATGGATCCATTAAGTCAGGGGCTAACCGGTGCTGTTTTGGCCCAGTCGGCATCTCAAGCAAAGGATGTCCGTTATGCCACGGTAGCTGGTATTACCGGTGGGATGTTGGCCGATCTCGATGTGTTGATTTCATCGGGCAGTGATCCGCTCTTAAATCTGGACTTTCATCGCCACTTTACCCATGCACTGGTATTTATTCCCATTGGTGGTCTTATTGCTGCCATGCTGTTATGGCCTTTTCTGCGTAAAAAAATCAGTTTTCCCCGACTCTATCTTTTTACATTTCTGGGTTATGCCACGGCCGGATTTCTTGATGCCTGTACCAGTTATGGTACTCACTTGCTTTGGCCTTTTAGTGATGAACGAATAGCCTGGAATATTATTTCCATTATTGACCCCATCTACACAACATCTTTACTGGTGTGTGTGGTATTGGCAATGAGTCGTCAGCGGTTGCTTTGGGCAAGATTGGGTTTAGTGCTAGGCATTGTTTATCTCTCTTTTGGTATGTTTCAACGAGACCGGGCCCAGGTAAACCTTGAAGCGGTTGCTGCCGAGCGGGGTGATCGTATTGAGCGTAGCGAAGTTAAGCCTACTATGGGAAATCTTTTTTTATGGCGAGGGCTTTACCAGAGTGGCGATCATTACCGGGTAGATGCCTATCGATTAGGCTTAGTGGCAGATGACAGGTTTTACGAAGGTGAGTCGCGACCAGTATTTGATTTAAAAAGAGATCTTCCCGGGATTGATGCGCAATCAACGATAGCTACAGATATTCAACGATTCAATCATTTTTCTGATGGATACCTGACCTGGGTTATTGATAACCCGAATGTTATTGGTGATCTACGCTATGCGATGCTGCCGACCAGTGCCAGCCCACTATGGGGAATTGTGATGGATGTGGAGCAGCCAATGAAGCATGTCAGTTTTGAAAATTTTCGTCATTTGTCCAGCGTTGATCGCCAGCATTTTATAGCCATGCTATTGGGAAATGATCTACCCGAAGAATAAAAACTTTGAGTCTGCTTCTAATGTCTGGCGATTAGCTTAGTCGTTGGGTTCATCCGCCTCGCGGATACGTTGCAGACGTTCCTGCTCTTCTAGATAAGCGGCTTTTATTTCTTCAATGACAGAATCAACATCAGCTTCTTTATCGTCTTCTTCAAAATGACCGGTAAGTTCCGCTTCGGGGGTTAACTGGCTGTCTTCGTAAAGTGCCCACATTTCCCTGGCGTATTGGGTATCGAGTAGTTCGGGGGCGTATTGACCGTAATAGGAAGTCATATTGTCAATATCGCGCGTTAGCATGGATTCTGCATTGTTATTGGCTGCGGCATCAACTGCCTGTGGAAGGTCGATAATGACCGGGCCATGGTTATCAAGTAATACATTAAATTCTGACAGGTCACCATGGATTAGTCCTGCGCATAACATCAGCTGAACGTAATGCATGACAATTGCATGGTCTTTTACGGCTTGTTCTGGCGATAGTGATACATCATTCAATCTTGGTGCTACCAGGCCTTTATTATCAGTAACCAGCTCCATAAGCAATACGCCATCAAAGCAGCCGTAGGGTTGGGGACCTCGAACACC